>JAHDFV010000070.1 GCA_020627985.1 Saprospiraceae bacterium | reverse complement strand
TTAGCCACAGCTTCTGGCACATTAATATCTTTTATGCTTTTTACTCGACTAATATATTCTTTATAATATTTAATTTCTTTTGCTGGGTCAGGATTATGACGACCTATTTTCTTCTTATTAATATAAATAAGGTTTTCAATATTATCTAGTTCTAATTCTGGGTAATTTAATTTTTTAGCTAAATCTCTACTTCGTTTAAATAAACTAACTGCCTCATCATATGACACGTTTGAAGCTCTAGGCACATTAATCCCAGGATGAAAAGTACCTGCCGTTGCTTTGGCTTGAAAATTCAAAGCTTCTGCTTTTATTCTGTCAATTTTCGCAGTAGTTGCATATTTATAGGCATTTTTAGCAAAACCTAAGGCTTTTACTCCATCTTTTGCTAAAAAGGCTTTTGCTAATTGATTAGCATATTTAGCTTTATCTACTGGACTTTTCGTTCTTTTATACGCATTTTCAATTTGACTCAAACTTTGAGCATTCAAAGAACCAACAATGGTGAACAACAATATCCAAAAGCAAAAAGAATGCTTCATTATATCCTGATTTTAGGAAAGATTAGTTAAAAAATATTAAACGGCTAATATAAGGGCTTGATCAATAATTTGATGCAAAGATATGAGGAATCAATATTTATATATGATATAATATCATAAAATTATTATAGAAAATACAGAATAGACTTAAAATCAAGGAAGAATAGTATCTTTTGCAACTTTCATAGGAATTCCAATGCATTTTTTTTCCATATAAGTCAACATTCTTTCTAACAAGTCTTTTGTCTCATCATCTAAATCATCAACTTCTTTTCTAAAGACTTCATTAATCGCTTTGGCTTTTACTTCTTTAATTCGCACTGGCATATCGTGAAATGCCTTTTCTAATTGTCTTTCTGTATAAAGTGATTTAAATTCGAGTAATGAAGCTTCTATAATTTCCGTCGCTCTAATAACTTCTTTACTTCTGATTGCTAAATTTTCTTTAGCTAATTTTTTAAGCCCATCAATTTCAATATAATTGAAATTAAAACTAGTTACCGTTTGGCGATCTACATTGTTAGGAATCGCTAAATCTACAACGACTTTTGAACCTGTTTCTCCTTGTAATAATTGTTGATAAACTTCTGAATTAATAATTGGAGTAGTTGATGCCGTACAAACGACCATTGCATCAAAACCTAAAGTATATTTATTGATTTCATGAATAGATAAGGCTTTGCCTTTGACTAGACTTGCGACCTCCTCCGCTCTTTCTAAAGTTCTATTAAAAACGGTAACATTTGAAAAATTAAGTTTTTTCAAAAATTTACAAACTAATAGATTGGTTTGTCCAGCACCTACAATTAATACTCGCTGTTGATTTGAAATACCAGATTCTAATAATTTTTTTATTGCTAATGAAACAACAGATACTTGTTTTTGCCCAATTTTAGTTGTAGCATATATCGATTTCGCTGTTCGAACAGTTGTATTCATTGCAATCCGAATGGAATCATCTGTTAAACCTAATTTACTACACTTTGTATAAGCTTCTCTTAGTTGTCTAATAATTTCTCTTTCTCCAACAACTAAAGAATCTACAGAAGAAGCTACTTGATATAAATGTTGGATCGCTAAATCACCTTCATGTATGATATATTTAGAAATTGCTTCCGTTACATCCCATTCGGGATACAAGTTTTTTGTAAATTGGATTAAGAATTTTTGATCGACTTTTCCTTCGTGACAGAAGAAAAACATGACTCGATTACACGTTGGTAAATAAAGTAATTCAGAAATAGAAAGCTCTTTTTTTAATGCTTCTAAGATTGAATACACAGGCTTATCCTGACTCTCAGGAATAACAAATTTCCCGATGTCTTTTATTTCCGCACTTTTGTGCGTAATAGTGATAATTTTGTAATGTTCAATCATTTTTACTTCAAACAGAAAGATCTACTGTAAAATTACATTGGCTAATTCATAGTACTGTCATATTACTGTAAACAGAGATCTAGAAATCTCTTTTTTATTCTAATAATGACATGTAGATACTAAAATTGGCTCCTTATTAAATGTTTAATCCTTTTCTTACGTTATAAAATGGAAAATTTGAATTGAAAAATATCGTTTTCATATATCGTCTTTTGTTTTTCCTCATCTTTTTTTTGTGTTCAATATTTGCTTGGACTCAAAAAAATGGAATGATTCAATTAGATATTCAATTAGAAGATAGGCACAGTTCTTTTTTAGAAAAAGAAGAAATCACATTTGTAAAAGAATTTGAAGACGAAATTGCCTTAAATAAAGAATTATATCGTATTCGATTAGAATTGTTTAATCGATCTTTTCTTGCCAATTCAATTGATAGTATCCGTATAGATTCTTTTACAAGAATTGCTCATTTGACTGTAGGGGATAGTTATAAATGGGCAGGATTAAAAAGAGGGAATACTGATGAAAATTTCTTAAATAGAATCGGTTTTAAAGAACGGTTTTATTCTAAAAAACCATTTTACTATACTGAAGTACTCCAACTCATTAACCGTCTGCAAAATTATGCTGAAAATAATGGGTATCCATTTGCTACTGTTGGACTAGATAGTATTCACTTTATAGATGATACTTCAATTGAAGCAAATTTACGATTAGATAAAAAGTTATTAATTACCTATGAAGGAATTGAGATTGTTGGTGATAAAGTCAAAATATCTAAAAAATATTTAGAACGATATTTAGGAATTGAGCAAGGAGAACTTTATAATTTAAGTCAAATCAAAAAGATTCCTGCACGGATTCGAGAATTATCATTTTTAAAAGAGAGTAGAAAACCTGTCGTTACTTTTAGAGGAAACAAGGCTACCATAAATTTATTTTTAGAAAAAAAGAAAGCAAGTAAATTTGATTTTTTGGTTGGGGTTTTACCTCGAAATGAGGTAACAGGAAGCAGAGTTTTAATCACTGTGGATGGTATGTTTTCAACTCAAAATTTATTGGGTGTTGGTGAAAAAATCTTTATTGAATTTAGACAACCCCGCCCAAGTACACAGAAATTAGATATTGAATTAGGTTATCCTTATTTCCTTGGATTGCCTTTTGGTATTGACTTTGATTTCGCTTTATATAAGAGGGATTCTTCATTTTTAGATGTAGAATATGATGGAGGTTTATCTTATTTGTTTGGTGCACAACATTATGTAAAAGCTTTTGGTCATGCAAAGAGTTCCGTCTTATTGGAAGTAGATACGCTTCAAGTTTTAGCTTCTAAAAAATTGCCCTTAAATTTAGATACCCGATTTAGAAATTTTGGATTAGAATATGCTATTTCTGATTTAGATTATAAATTTAATCCAACAAGAGGTTGGTCAATTTTGACTAGAGGTGCCGCTGGTTTTAAATCTATTGATACCAATAATGATATTCTTACTTTATCTGATCCAGCAGAACCTGAATTTGATTTTAGAACCCTTTATGATAGTCTAGAAACTAAAACATTCCAATACCAATTTGATGCTGAACTTGCAGGTTATATACCATTTTATCCCAAACGAAGGGGCGTAATAAAAGTAAGTAATACTACTGGATCATTTTTTTCTAAAAGTCCGATTTATTTGAATGAGCAATATAGGCTAGGTGGAACAAAAGTGATTAGAGGCTTTGACGAAGAAGCGATCAACGCTTCCTTATTTTCGATTTTTACTTTAGAATATCGGTTTATTATTGGTCAAAATTCTTATATCAATCTTTTTGCCGATTATGGATATGTAGAAAGTAAATTACCTACAGGAAAAATAAAAGATACTCCCCTTGGTTTTGGAGCAGGTATGACATTTGATACGAAAGTGGGTGTGTTTGGAATCAACTATGCTTATGGTAGGCAATTTGGAAATCCTATTGATTTTCGTTCTGCTAAAATTCACTTTGGGTATATCAATTATTTCTAACTAGCTGAATACCAATAATTTTAACACTCGTTAAAATACTAATTTAACACATTTAATACTCTTCAGAATAGACTTTAAAGCTTTCTTATGAGAGACTTTAATGCTTGAATCCTATATTGATAATAGCAATTCATTTTAAAGACTTTATTATTTCATTTTAAAAATTTATTCTTATGGAGAAGAAAAACATGAAAGTCATTTTGCTATTGTCCATAGCATTATTACTCTTTTCATCTATTACTCATGCCCAAGGCGATGATATTTATTTTGATCCTGAATTCGGAGATCTCAATGAATACGAAGGAGATGAGTATGTTGATGATGATTTTTTATTGGATGAGGATTCAGAATTCACTACCGATGAAATTAGAAGAATCAAGCGATTCTATCGTTCATTTTATATTCGCTCAGTTATTAGAGAAGAACTCAGGTATCTTTTTGAAGATATTTGGTGGCATCGTCGATATAGTTATCATAGATGGGGCTGGCGACATAGATGGCATCGACCTTATTATGGTTATGGGCATTATAATTACCATTATCACCATCATGGCTGGGCACATTGGGGACATCACTATAATTACCACTATCATGGCTATAATGGTCATTATGGAAATTACGGCCATGGAGGATTTTATCATCCTTATGGTGGTTGGTACCCATATGGTAAAGTCGCTCAGGTGCAAAATAACAACGGAAGGAATGTGAAAGGTGCGACTAAAAATTTACCAGGAAGTCGGGTAAAAGGAAATCAAGTCATTTCTGTAGGTAAACCCAAAATAGAAAATGGAAGAAGTAAAGGCTCTTTAGATGTATCGAATGTTAAGCATAATTCTAATTCGATAAAGGGATCTACTGGACGAACGAAAACTTCAATTTCAAAAGGATATTCTTCTACTATTAAAGTAGGTAAGTCTAGAAGTTCTGAAAGCACAGTTAGAGGAAAACCGAATAATTCCTATTCATCAAATGCTGGAAAATCAAATGCCTCTACTAGTCGACCTTCAAAATATTCTTCTAGTAGTAGAAGTACAAAGCCAACTGACACGGTTAAATATTCTCCTTCAAAGAATTATAGTTCTTCTAAATCAAAGAGTAAAGGATATGATCGTTCTCGTACAACATCAAATCGTCCAAAATCATATTCTTCTTCTAGGAAATATAATTCTAAATCTTCTAGCCAGAAAAATCAAAGTAAGTCAAAAAGCTATGGAAGTAGTCGATCCAGTAGTAAAAGTCCATCTTATAATCGAGGATCTTCAAAAAGTAATTATTCTAAAAAGAGTAGTTCCCGTACCTCAAAGAAAAGAGGATAATAGAAGGAAGATATAACCTCAATTTAGAAGGGTAATGATTCGTCATTGCCCTTTTATATTAGATACACAAAAAGGTATAAATAGAAATTCTATTTATACCTTTTTTATAAAGAATCGTGCTTAATCTTTCGTTTTAAAGATTTGCTACGTGCTTAGTTAACTTGCTTTTTAGATTAGATGCTTTGTTCTTATGGAACTGATTTGTTTTAGCTAATCTATCTATCATACTAACAACCTTAGGTAAAAAAGCTTCTGCTTCCTTTTTCTCTGTTAAATCACGAAGATTTTTGATTGCTGTACGGGCAGTCTTTTTATAATAACGGTTACGTAATCGACGCTTTGCCGTTTGACGGATTCTTTTCTTAGCTGAACTATGATGTGCCATTTTAAACTTTTTTTTACGGAACGCAAAGGTAAGTTATACTATCAATTTACACAAGTAATATGGCATATTAATTGAAAATAAATAGAAATAGCCCCGGAAAACACTTTTTTTGAGTACTTCAACAGTCCCAATTCTATTAATAATAATTTAATATGTTAAAGTTTTTACTAATTTCTAAATACATGAAATTAAGCAACAACTGTCTTGCAATTATTTAAATATTTAATTTTAACACATATTAATTAGTGTAATTGATTTGCGAATCTATGGCATAATCATTGCAAACAATATAATTGTAAAACGATAATTATTTCCATTACGGAAATTAAGAATATCGGGGTTTTATAGTGCGTTTATTTCAAAGCCGTTGTCAAAAGAGACGACGGCTTTATTATTTTATATAATCGGTGTACCTGATACTTTGGTTTTTGCTCTAAAAAGTATTTTTAATTCTTCTAATCGTTCTATTTTACTTTTATTCATTATTTCTCTACCATCAATTTCCTTTACATTCGTTAATTCACCCATTGTTCCGGTAGTGAAAACTTCGTCTGCAGTATAGAATTCTACTAAGGATAAGTTTTTCTCCGCGTATGGAATATTATTTTCTGCACAAATTTCAAGAATTAATGCTCTTGTAATTCCTGGCAAGCAAGCATCTGCAAAAGGAGTGAGCACAACACCTTTTCTGATACAAAACAAATTTACACCATTAGCTTCAGCCACAAATCCATTCATATCCAACATTATACCTGCATCTGCACCCGCATTATTTGCATCAATTTTAGCTAAAATATTATTCAATAGATTGTTGTGATGAATCTTAGAATCTAAGAACATGGGGTTATTTCTTCGAATAGTTGAAGTCGCTAATGTGATTGAAGGTGGATAAACTGGAGGTTTCCATTCTGCTAAAACAATTAAAGTGCAACCTTTTTGATTTAGACGAGGATCCATACCTGAAGTAATTTTTTCACCTCGAGTCAACGTAAGTCTAATATGCGTTTCATCCATCATTTCATTTGCCTTCAATGTTTCAAAAAGAGCTTTTTTAATCGTTTCATTAGAAGGTATTTCTTTAAAACATAAAGCATGAGCAGAATTTTGTAACCTTTCAAGATGTTCTTCTAAACTAAATACCCTACCGTTATACACTCTCAATCCTTCCCAAACCGCATCACCCCCTTGAACTACACTATCAAATACAGAAACTTTTGCTTCATCCCTATGTACTAATTTTCCATTAATGGAAACTAAAATATCTTTATTCTTTTCATTAAATCCTTGCAGCATACTGTTAAGCTTTTATAGCGACATTAAATAATTGATCGAAATAAGGTTGGCATTGCTGTGCCAATAACTCATGATCATTTGATAATGAAACTGTTTTTGGTATATATTTTTTAAATCCAGTTGATTGATGCACATTAGCATACCAATATTTTGCCCATACACCATCTTCTTTTCTAGATCCAGCATTCCATGATAACATGCTCTTATCAAATGGAATATTTAAATTTGAGCATAAAGTCTGAATTACTTTTTTAGGGTTTTTAAGTAATTCATTCGTATCAATTACAGCGGCTAAATTTTTATGTTGATCCAAAAAATTGAATAATTCAATTTGCTTTTTTACACCAATATCTAGCATAGAAATTGTTGGAATAACCTTAGCATAAGATGCAATAATCTCCCTTGGATTTCTTATTAAAATTATATTTTTTGTTTTCAATAGAAAAGACCAATCTAATTCTACTAAATGATGAGTCATTTGCTTGTGTACCACAAAAGGTGTAGGGTATTTTGC
Source organism: Saprospiraceae bacterium (assembly GCA_020627985.1). Lineage (GTDB taxonomy): Bacteria > Bacteroidota > Bacteroidia > Chitinophagales > Saprospiraceae > JAHDCE01. The sequence goes on along the minus strand of JAHDFV010000070.1, from coordinate 7,463 downwards.
TAAAAGAACTTCTCCAATAACTTGATCTGCGAATTGATTTTGACTTTTAAGTATGTCTTCTTTCCCTGGATGATTAGCATCGGTAACCCTTAAATAATGAGCATACAAAGGTTCATCTACCACAGATGTGTCTTTTCTTTGTGCCCAAGAATACATAAATGCTGTAGAAATATTTCTTGGACTAGACCATATATTCAAAGCTATTGTTTGCATTTTGTAAATGTAGTACATCCTTTTCATATAAATGACGAATCTATAAGCCTATATTTGTATGAATAAAAAATTAAACATGAAAAAAACGATTCTACTTTCGATTGCATTTTGTTGTTCTTTTTTGGCTTGTGAAATGCCTTTAGAAACAGAAACATCAAAAAAAAATGATCCACCTAAAAACATCATATTAATGATTGGTGATGGTATGGGTGTTACACAAATTTCTGCGGGCCTGTATACCAATGGGAATAAATTACACCTAGAACGTTTTAAAGTGGTGGGTTTACATAAATCATACGCTTCTAATGATTTAGTAACTGATTCTGCTGCGGGGGCAACAGCTTTTGCTTGTGGGATTAAAACATACAATGGAGCTGTAGGTGTTGACACAGATACTATGCCTGTAAAATCCATTCTTGAAATGGCTGATGAAAACGGATTAGCAACAGGAATGGTTTCTACATCTACTATTACACATGCTACACCTGCCAGTTTTATTTGTCATCAAAATAAAAGGAAACAACATCAAAAAAATGCAGCACAATTCTTAGATACAGATATAGATTTATTTGTAGGAGGAGGCAAAGAGCATTTTGAAAAAAGAGAAGATGGGAAAAATATTTCTGACAGCTTAAAAGCAAAAGGATATGTTGTCTCAGATTTCTTTCAAGAACCGATTAAAGATGTAAAGATGGATCCAACAAAACCGTTGGCTTATTATACGGCAAACACAGATCCTGTTACCGCTGCAGAAGGACGAGATTATTTGCCTGGTATGTCTAAAAAATCTGTTTCGTTTTTAAAAGAAAGGGGAAAAGAAAAAGGTTTCTTTTTAATGATTGAAGGCTCTCAAATTGATTGGGGCGGACATGCAAACGAATCTGATTATATCATTACAGAAATGCATGATTTTGATAAAGCTGTTGGACACGTAATGGATTTTGCAGAAGCAGACGGAGAAACGTTAGTCATTGTAACTGCAGATCATGAAACTGGAGGATATGCCATAAACAAAGGTTCTACTATGGATAGTTTAGTTACTGCTTTTACTACTGACTACCATACAGCAGATTTAATACCTGTTTTTGCCTATGGACCTGGTGCTGAGAATTTTGGTGGCATTTATGAAAACACAGCTATTTTTGATAAAATGAAAATGTTATACGGTTTTGAATAACGACTTTTTAAGTATAAAATAAAAATGAGGCTGCCTACTTATGAGACAGCCTCTTTTTTATTTTCAATATTTATATCATTACTTAGAAAGTATCACCTTTTTAGTGGAAACAGAATTGCCTGAAATTAGACTTACAAAATAAATTCCATTTGTATATTGAGCCATGTTTATTCTGTTCGAGTAATCGTTGGTATTAGCAGAAGATTCAAATACACTTCTCCCTAAATTATCATGGATTCTAATATTGAATGCTGTATTCTCATCAAAAGAAGCATCAATAAATAATTCATCTTTTACTGGGTTCGGAGAAACAATGAAATTGTTTAAATTTTTAATCTCATTATTCGCAGAAGTTGAACCTACTACATTGATATTATCAATGTAAAGATTATTTCCCTCTCCAGATTTATTTACGAATGCTAATTGTATATAACCAGATGTGTTTATATTAATTGATTTATTAGACCAATCATTTGCAGTAGGAATATAAATAGAACTCGTAGGATTTGCTGTTGCTAAACCAGCTCCACCATCTGCCCAAGCTCTTTTCCAATTTTGAGTACATTCATCTGCATAATATATAATTAATGAATCTGTTCTTGTAATTGCATCTTCTTGAAAGTAAGTATAAGAATAATCAAACATTACTTCTACTGCATTAGATGAAGTTGTCATGATAGGTAATATCATCCAATCTAATTCTCCAGCTTCGCCTTGATCAAAATTTTTGTAATAAGCAGAGTATACACCTGTTCCATAAGCTGAAGCACCAGGTCTTCTGTCCCAATCTTTTTCATCTTCATTTTCATCAATGGTCATGATACCATTAGGAGGAAATAATTGAGCAAAATCTTCAAAGTCTTCTGCAAAAGGTAAACCAATACCATTTATAATAGATAGCTCTCTAGATTTTGTATCATTGGAAGGATTTTCATCAGGAAAAGTATTCGGATTAACTGTAGTCGCAGTTAAAACAAAATTAGTACTTGGGATTGGAATAGGAGGTAGTTCTACTTCTTCAATATCATATTTCTCTAAATTTCCTACCCAATTAAATGAACCATTACCCCCTCCATTATCAGCATTATAATTAATGGTAACTGAGGTTAAATTATCAGAACCCGTATTTCTCAATCGAATTCTAGGTGATAATTGATTTCCACAAATTTCATCTTGAGGATAAAGAATCGTTACGATACTTGCATCATTTACAGTAACAGACGCACTACATTTATTTGAAGATGTGTTCCAAAGCTGATTGGCTCTATTATACATTGTATTGGCTTGTTGTTCCGAAAACATGAACATGCAATCATCATTTACATAATCCATGTAATTCATTGTCATATCAACACTGTTGCATGAAGAAGTACCATATGCTGGACAACCGAAATAACCATTTATTGAATTTGGAGTATCTGTAAAGCCATCATCAGTATTACATCCTCCTTGATCTAGGGCAGAGCCCCAAACATGTGGCAAACCAAAATAATGTCCAGCTTCATGAACAGAAGTTCTACCCAAGTCATATTGAGGATAAATACAACCTGCTCCATTTCCTATACCATTCCCACAACCATTATCTAAGCCTCTACCAAAAGCACAAGCTTCGATAACAATTCCATCTCCATTACCTGCACCAAAAAGAGGAGAGTATCCTAAAACACCTGTTCCTTCTGTTACGAAAATATTGAAATAACCTGACCAAGCTCCTAGTGTAAAATTAGGAAAGCTATTATTTATTGTATAATTTTGGTTAATTGTAATAGCGAAATCACCATCTTCTAAATCAAATCCAGCTGGGTGATTTTGATCTGCCAAACAAAATAAAATACATGCTCCTTCCTCAGCTAAAGCATTGGGACTTAATCCTCCTGCTATAGCATCATCATATTTACTGATATCAGAATTTAAAGCTCCAAAATCAGTGTTCATTCTTTCTAGTTGACCTAATGCGATATCCCTTAGACATATAGGATCTTGAACGGTTACTCCTTCGTAATGTATTGCTACAGGTACAATAATTGGTTCCACACAATTTAATCTAGCTCCAGCATTATTGATGGCATTTGCCTTGAATTCAGCGAGTTCTTCCTGTCTACTGTCATGCCAATGTCTATAATCTGGATTGCTGTTATAATGGTGTTCATGAATTTCATCAGAATGACAACGTTGTATAACCGTTTCTCCATTTGATTGGGCGAACAACATGAGATTTGAAAAGAAAAAAATAAGTATAAATAAATATTTCATGGAATAGATTATTAAGTTGAGATATAAAAGTGAATGTGATTTATTCTAACAAAAATAAAGAAAAAGGGTTTTCGTATAATCACGAAAACCCTTTAATGTCTTAGAGAAGGCTATTAAACATTATAAATATCTGATATGATATTTTGATATTTTTCTCGGATGACTCTTCTTTTTAATTTCATGGTTGGTGTTAATTCACCAGAAGCTACATCCCAAGGGTCACAAAGTAAATCGAATTTTTTAATTTGTTCGATATGTGAAAAATTAGGATTAAACCCATCGATTATTTCTTGAAACTTAGCAAGAACTTTAGGGTTTTTTAAAGTATCTTTTGAAATACAGAATAAAGTATCATTGTATGGTGCAGGATGAATTTTGCATTCTATACCATTATCCTCACACCAATCTTGTAATGCTTCTGCAGCAGGAACGATTAAGGCAGAAACGAATTTTTGTTTCTCACCTACAACCATCATTTGTTCAATTAAGAAATCTTCTTTGAACTTATTTTCAATAGGTGCTGGAGCGACATATTTACCACCAGATGTTTTTAATAACTCTTTTTTACGATCTGTTATTTTTAAGAATTCTCTGCCATTTGATCCTTTGACTAATTTACCAACATCTCCAGTATGAAACCAGCCATCTTTGTCTATAACTTCAGCTGTTTTTTCTGGTTTCTTGTAATAACCTTGCATGATGTTAGGTCCTTTTGCTAGGATTTCACCTTCCCCTGGTTTATAATCACCATCAGAAGAATCAATTTTAATGGTCACATCTTTAAGTATTGGACCAACTGTACCTAACATAGCTCCTCCTTTTTCGAAGGTATTAATGGTAAGCGCTGGAGACGTTTCTGTTAAACCATACCCTTCTCTTACTGGAATACCAGCTGCAGAAAACACTTTTGCCATTTTTACTGGACAAGCAGCGGCACCTGTAACAATTCCTTTCATATTGCCACCTAAAGCTTCTCTCCATTTACTGAAGATTAATTTATCAGCAATAGAATTTTTTATAGCATCGAAACCTTTGTATTCTTTATCAAAAGAATAATCATCTGTTCTACTTAAAGCCCAAAAGAATAATTTCTTTTTTAAACCTGTTAAATCTAAACCTTTGTTGTATATTTTCTCATATACTTTTTCTAATAAACGAGGAACTGTAGAAAAGAAGTGAGGCTTGAATGATTTAATATCTCCTTCATCTCCTCCTAAGTTTCTAACTCCTGTAAAACCAACATTTACACCTCTTCCCATGTATGCATTAGAAACAGTACATTCGAAAATATGGCACAATGGAAGAAAGCTTAATGCTTTGTCTCCAGGTGCTAATGGGAATAAAGGTAATGCACCTTTTATATTAGAAACTATATTATTATGTGATAAGGCTACTCCTTTTGGTAGTCCAGTAGTTCCAGAAGTATAAATTAATACGGCTAAATCGTGTACATCTACATTAGCAGATAATTTTTCAACTTCATCTAATGATCCTCCTTCAAATATATCTTCCCAGAATGTTTCACCTTCCGTTTTTTCAAACGTAAATAATCCTTTAAAAGATGGAACTTTGGGTGCGGTTGCTTTTACTTTATCTGCAAGATCACCAGGCCCAACAAAAGCATATTGGACTTCAGCATCATTAAAGATGTATTCATAATCTGAAGGTGCGATGGTTGGATAAACGGGTACTGTTACTACACCTACTTGGTGTGCACCAATTTCTACAATTTTCCATTCAGGACGATTTTCATGAGACAGAATAGATATCTTATCTCCAGGCTTAAGTCCTAATTTCAATAAACCTAAACTTACATTATTAGCAAGGTCTATGATTTCTTGAGTAGAGTAAAAAACCCATTCACCGTTTACACGATGTCCTAGTGAGTTTTTTTGAGGAAAATGTTTATTTTGAAAATGAACGATTTCAAAAAGTCGAGTGAATGTTAATTCCATTCTATAATTTGGTTAAACTAAATTAATGAATAATAATATTTTAGCAAACCATAATATTAATTAAAATTAAAGTCGTTTCATAATAAGTAAAAAGGAAAATTTAAATCCCTTATAAATTCATGCTTAAAAAGGGATTTGTTACAAGAAAAAATCTTGTTTTGACACATTAAATTACATTTACAATCTTCTGAAATTGGAAAATTATTTATCATAAAATAAATATCTAAATTCCAATTATTTAGATGTTTTCTATTGTCTTTACATACTTTTTTAAAATCGTTTTTCTTTTAACTTTGTGAAGATGAGTTAAGTCTCCAGTCTCTTTAGACCATTCTTGATGGAATAATTTATAACTAGAAATTTTTTCATGACTTTTTAAATTATCATTGATTTTTTTTATTTCTATTTTGAAGAGTTCTTTTATTTCTGCATTTGAAATAACCGATTCTAAATCTTTACATTCTATGTGGTGAATCGAGCACCAAATTTTTAAATTAATTATAGAGGGGACAATTAAAGCTGATAAAGATTTAGATTCATTTTCATAAACGATTGCTTGTTCGAAGTAAGGGGAATTAATAATTCTATTTTCTATATAAGTTGGGTTAATTAAAGTTTGATTTTCTAATTGAATAATTTCTTTTTTTCTACCTGCTATTTGTAAATATTCTTTTTTGTTCGTTAAGCGACCTAAATCTCCTGTTTTAATCCAACCATATTGAATTGTTGAATAGGTTAGTTCATCAAGATTCCAATACTTTTTCATAATATTAGGACCTCTTGCCAAAATTTCACCATTCCCGTATTCATCTTTCGGATCGTTAATCTTAATTTCTATTCCTTCTAAGGGTAAACCTGCTGTGTCAAAATTAACATCACTTAAACCAAAACGATTTAAAGAAATCAAAGAAGCAGTTTCTGTCATGCTATATCCTGTTCGAATATCAATTCCTGCTGCTGAAAACAATCTGGCGAAAGAAGGAGACAATGTATCTCCACTTACAAGAATACCTTCTATTCTTCCTCCGAAAGCCTTTCTCCATTGTCTAAAAACCAAGAAATCTGCTAGTCTTAATTTTACATAATACGGAAGGGAAATTTTATCATAATCTTTATATTTCCTACCAATATTTAGTGCCCAAAAATAAGATGAATTAATACCACCTTTTTTAATTAATCTTTTGTTTATTAGTGTTTTATAAAATCCTTTAAGCAGGTAGGGAAAACAAGTAAAATAATGAGGTTTAATTCCTTTGATTTGATCTAATATTGCATCATTATTAGGAATGAAATTTATTTGACACCCCACAGCTAAAAAAGAATAAATAGCTATTCTTTCAAGCATATGAGCTTGTGGTAAAATTGATACCACTTGATGAGATGCTTTTAAAGGCATGGCTTGTAAAAAAGCTTTAATCGAACTCACCATATTCTTATGTGTGAGCACTGCTCCTTTTGGCAACCCTGTTGTACCACCTGTATAAACAATTGTAGCTACATCATCTTCATGGATACCCGCTTTTGCTGTTTCAAATATTTCAAAATGTTCTGCTAAAGGAATAGATAGAAAATCTGACCAACTCGGAATATCAGGGACATCTTCTAGGCTAAAGATCTTATTAATTTTTTTTAAGTTGCCATTAAAATCAACAATACGGGCATATTGCTCTCGATCTTCAACTATGGCAATTTTAGGGTGAATATCGTTCAGGATTTGAGTTAAATTTGCATCATCCCAATCTGAATGAATCGCAACAGGAATGATTCCAATTTGCATTAAACCCAAATCTAAAATCGTCCATTTTATACTACTATTTTTAGTAATGATTGCTACACGATCTCCTCTTTCTAAACCTGCTTTTAAT
>JAHDFV010000069.1 GCA_020627985.1 Saprospiraceae bacterium | reverse complement strand
AAAGAACGAATATTGCGATAAAAAGAAATGCCTCAATTGTAAGATTGGTCATCAAATTCTAGGAAAAGAAAAACAAGGAAAATATCAGAAAAATAATTTAATCGTTTCTAACCAATGATTTTATTTTAGCGGCTTTTGCTGCAGGAAAAAGAGAAAATAAAAATCCAGTAAAAAGGACAAAAAATATAATGGTGATGAAATCAGTAAAACGTAAACTCATTGGGTATGCATCTACTATAAATCCTTCCATGGGTAATAAATTATATTGTTTGTGAAGGAAATAAATAAAAATAGCACAGCCAGATCCTGCTATTAAACCAATGCCAGAAATTAATAATCCTACGTTCATGAATACTTTCATGATGAAATTATTATCTGCACCCATTGATTTTAAAATAGCAATATCTTTTTTCTTTTCATGGATAAGCATTAGCATGCATCCAATCATATTAATAGAAACCAAAAGTCCTGCCAAACCTGTAATAATAAAGCCGATTAGTTTTTCAACTTTCATTAATTTAAAGAAAGCTTCATTTTGTTCGTACCTATCTTTTACGTGGAATTTAGCACCTAATATTTTCTTTAATGCTTCTTTAGTTTCCTCAGAATCAAAATCCTTATTCAATTTAATTTCGAGTTGAGAAATTTCACCTTTTTTATAATCTCTCAAATTTTGAGCAAAAGCTAAATCAGAAATAACATACTTTTCATCAATCTGCTGTTGAATATTAAATATACCAACAGGTTCTAAATATTGCTTCTTAAATGGTTTTTCAAAATTGCCCACTTTTTTATTCTTCAGCATATAGACAGACATTTGCGAAAGATAATCTTCTACACTAATGCCCATTTTATTTCGCATGCCATAACCCACTACTGCAAAATTTCTTGTACCACTTTTTAATTTATATCTACCTTCAAAAACAACAGAATCCAATCTACTTACTTCAAGCCATTCTTCATCTACTCCTTTTATTAATCCAAAATCTTGACTTCCTTTATATTCAAAAAAAGCTATTTCTTCTATACTTTTAGCAACATTAGCAACTCCTTCGACATCAACAAGTTTAGTATAAGTTGTACTATCTATTGTAAAAACTTTTCCTTGGACTGGAGTAACCATTATATCTGGCTGAAAGGAATTGTAAAGAGATTTAATAAGATCTTCAAATCCATTAAAAACAGACATGACTAAAACCAATGCGCCTGCACCTAGAGTAACACCCAAAACAGAAATACCTGTAATGATATTAATGGCGTTCATGGATTTTTTACCAAAAAAATATTTTTTTGCAATTTGAAAAGGCAGGTTCATGTTCGAAAAATAGGATTATTCAATGATATCATCATCTTTTCTATCTTTTCCCATTTGGTTTTCTTCTTCCAATTTATTGAAAAGATTATTTACTCTAAACATTTCATCTAATGTATCATCTAGATAAAAATCTATTTGAGGTACTCTTCTGATTTGTTTTCTTATTCTTTGAGATAATTCTTGTTGAACTCTTCTTTTATTTTCATCTAATAAAAGAATCACTGCTTGTTTGTTTTCAGTATTATAAACACTTAAATAACATTTAGCTAAAAGTAAATCTGGAGTGACTACAATATTTGTAACGGTAACTAAGGCGTCTTCATAAATGTATGATCCTTCCTGTTGTAATACCATACTCAGATTCCTTCTGATTAATTCTGATACTTGTCTTTGCCGCTTCGATTCCGATTTCGCCATTTTCTTTTTTTATTTGTTACGCAAAGTTAATCAATTTAAGGAGCTAAAAGTTTCCTAAAAGGAATCTATTTTATTGAAGTTGTTTCAAAATGATTCAACAACTATAAAACGAAGAAATAAAAAGACTAGTGTAGGTCAATTAAAAAATCCGAACCTTTTACGTTAAGGTTCGGATTTTTATTGAAAATGATCTATGTCTTAATCGATAAAAATGATTTGATCATAAGATCCAGGAATTAATTTAGCTCCTTTATCTTGGCTGAAATTAAAGACAAGATACCAACATTGTTTGGCAGGTGCTTTAAAGTCTTTTTCAAATCTATATTTCTTTGCCAGTGATTCCGCTTTTTGAAGCACTAAATTATCTTTTAAAGAAGATTTGGCTTTATTCGAATTAGCAGAAACAACTTTTCCCATTTGATTGATACATACATCAACATGTACCTTACCATTTTTACCTTGAGCAATAGCTTTTATTTCTGATTGGCTGGGTCTATCTTTTACTTTTCGACTGAAACCATGTCCACTTCCTTCTCCAGTACCTGTTCCATTGTCTGTTCCTCCTGTTCCACCACTTCCAGCATTTGTACCATTATCTGTACCAGTAGGTTTCCCTGGTTTCCCTGGTTTTGTTCCATTGTTTGTGCTGGTATTTGCATCTGTACCTGTAGAGGGTTTCGAAGGTTTAGTCGGTTTCGAAGGTCTAGGTGGTGCAGAAGGTTGATCCTTCGGTGGTGATGGTTTCGATGGTTTTGGCGGTTTAGGTAATGTTGGTTTTGGCGGCGCAGGTGGCGCTTGTACGGGACTTGGTTCAGGGGTCGTTTGTACAGGCGTTGGTGGTGTTGGATCTGGTGCAGGTGTTGGTGGTGCTGGCGCTGGAGTAGGTGGCGTCGGCGTTGGTGGTGTTGGTTCTGGCGGAGTAGGCTCAGGCTGAGGTTCTGGCTCAGGTGTGTCAGGCGCAGCTTCTTGTTCCGCAGCATCTTGCGTATCTCCAATTGGGTCATCTGGTGCAGAAGAACCTGAATCTTCAAAGGGTACTTCTTCTACCTCTGGTTCTGGCGGTGGTGGTGGCGGTGTGTAATTAGCAAATTCTATTAATATTTCTGATTTTTCCTCAATAGGTTCATCTTCCATAAATGGAATTAATGCTAAAATTAAAACGCCTACATGAATGAAAAAAGCAATAATAAGACCTCGTCTCTTATTCTTTTTTTCATCCAAATCGTCTTCGTGAAGATTATTCGTAATCATACTCCTAAAGTTTTCGTCCCCTAATTTAAAAGGTTTCAACACAATAATGTGGGATTTTATTGTAAAACTCAATAAAAGATCACTTAAACTCTCTTAAATCAAAGTTAAACAATGGTTTATACTCTTTAGATGCTTAAAAATTGGAATCAGTTGTTTTGCGAAAAGGATAACGGTGTTAATAATTTGTCAATATAAATATGAATAAATTTATTGAATGAATTTCTCTAATCGATTGATGACTTCTTTTTCTTGAAATTTCCATCGACTATAGGAAATAGGAAAAATTTCAATACCTATTCTGCTTAACATCCTATAGTATTCTAAATGGTAAACGCCTTGATAAGCTCCTGGGAAACCGACTAAGTCGATAGCTTTAGTTTTTCCATTGTTTACAATTACAATATCTAAGTCTAAGGAGGCGACTTTATGGTGTACTAATATTTTATCTAGATCTCTTTTATGTAATTCTTTAAGAATTTCATCCATAAAGACGTCTCTCAAAGTGGAAGTGTTTTTAATAGGTCTTTCTTTTCTTTCTTCTTCAATCTGGTCTAAATATCGAAATAAAAGTCCTCTATTTTTAAAATCTTGTTTGTGGCAGGAAATATAAATATGTTGTTCAATTTTTGCTCTAGTTATACTTACGTTGAACACATCTGGTTTTTCTAAATAGCGTAAAACATTGCTATTGGTATTAGCATCTATTGTGAAAGATAAAAACATAATATCTTTTTCTTCACCTTGAAAAGAATGAGGTGTGCCGATTAATATTTTATGTCGTTCAATAATATATAATGGAAATTCCTTTTCAATTCTTTTTTGAATAAAATTGACTTGTCCTCTAAAAGGAGATAAAATTCCAATGGTTTGACACAATGGTTTTTCTAATCCTTCATCATGTTGAATGATTAATTTTATTTTTTCAATAATAGAATTTGCCTCAATTGGATTTGCTCCATTTTTATTTCTTTTCCCTTCTAAAGTATGAATAAAAATATTTCTATTCTTTTCAGAAGTAGGGCAAGAAGTCATAATATTTAAATGAGAATGATAAAATGTTTGATTGCTAAATTTAATAATATCAGGTTGACTTCTATAATGTTCATTTAAAGATTGGATTTGATTGGAATGTATTTGCGATTCTAAGACTAAATCTAATAAAGAAGTGTTTCTATAATCCAGTAAATTTTCAGGAATTTCATGTAGGTTTAATTTTTTCTTTAAATTTAATTGTTCTGTAGAAGATAAAAATGAAATGTGTCTTAATTGTTTAGGGTCACCAACAATGACCGCTTTTTTACCACGTTGTAAAATAGGTAATGAACTGGCGATATCACATTGACTCGCCTCGTCAATTATTACTAAATCAAATAATTCTTCTTGTAAAGGAATTACTTTATGGATGTCTTGAAAATTAACCAACCAAACAGGGAAAGCTTTTAAAATAGATTGTAAATCTATCGTTCGAAATAATTGATCTCTTTTACTGCCTTGTCGAGCAGTTACAGCTTTTTTAAAAACGCGTAAATCGTTTTTACCATATTCTAATACTTTAATTTTGGTATTAGTAATCCATTCATTTAAAACATGTTTTGTGTGAATATTTCTTGTTTCTAATAATTGAAAATAATTCGATAATAAAGTATCTAAAGGAACTGTTTTATTTGTTTTATATTCTAATAATTTTTTCTTCCATTTATAGAACCATTGATCTAAATTTTCTAAGAATTCACCATTATTAATTTCATTTTTTTCGCGCTTTAATATTTCTTTCTCTAATGCTAGTATTTTTTTATGATTATCAAGAATTCTTTTTCTTGTTGATAAAGTATCTTTTGTAAATTTATATTGTTGATGGTAAAACAAATCATTTATATTTTCTTTTAGCTTCTTTAAATAATCTTTCCTTCCCGCTCTTACGGCTAGATTTGGTAAATGCATCTCTTGTTCTAATTTATCTGCAATTACATTTACGGCTTGATTGTTTTTTGAAGCAATTAAAACAGTTTTTCCATGAGCGATAGCATTACAGGCCATAGCGGCAATGGTGAAAGATTTTCCAGTTCCAGGAGGTCCAATAACTACGGATAGATTTTCTGTATTTGCATTTCTACAAATTTCTGCTTGGCTGTGGCTTAAAGAAACAGGAGCGTATACAAGATCATTTTTATTATTTTCTATTCTGTTTTTTATTGTTCTTGTTTGAAATAATAATTCAATAGGTCTCGATAAATTAGATTTAGAAATCATTTCATTTAATTCTTCATGAATTCCTCTGTTGCTAAATGATTTTTTCATGATGCCAATTCCTGCGGCTGGAATTAAATTCAATTCGTTATCATCGGTATTGTTTATTATCTTTTTTATTTCTTTTTCGGAAAGAAGAGAAGGGTATTTTAAAAGGTGTGTTGTTTTAATTGAAGGGAAATATTTATTAATAATATCGGATAAGAAAACACAATCATCAAATTGAATAAAATTGGTGTTTAATTTTTGATATAATTCTTCTTTAGCAGCAATGGAGTCTCCTTCGGTATTAGATAGATTGAAAAAGAATGGATTGAAAATATGATGCCCTTCTTTTATACTTAAATAATAGACTTTATCAATGCATTGTAATTCTAAAGGATGTATGATTAAAGGAGCAATTACATTTCTAGTTTTACCAATGATATTATATTTTCCTTTTAGAAATAAACTAAAAGCATAGAGACCTTTTTCTTTTTTATGAATAGATAGGTGTGTATCTAATTGTTGTCCATATTCGGTGTCAATGGGATAGAGTAGATTCTTACCAGAAATTAAATCAGCATCATTTAAGATTTTGGCATTCAGAATTTTTGAACCAAAAAAATTCATTAATTGTAAATCTCTTGCATCAGCTTGATAACAAGATTTAAAATACTGAATGATTTTAGCATTTAATTCAGACATGAATCAATAAAAAATTAAACTTTTATAAATCGTTTCCGTGTTTCAGGAGAAGGAATGCTACAGGCATCTTTTTGACCAAACCATTTATATCTATTTTTAGCAACCCAATCATAAACGAAATTACGAATAGGTGTAGGGACAACCATGAAAATATATAAAAATTTATAAATCCCTAAGTATGGAGTTAATTTTAAGGCACCCGTAGATTTAGTATAAATTTTACCATCTTTAATAAAAATTAAAGACTTCAAATCTTTAGTAGGAAGCTTTGCTTTTTTTAATATTTCTTGTCCGTATGCTGATTGTAATGAGGCAAAATGAATTTCCTTACTTTTATTATGCTTTAATATAAATTGGACTGTAGAATCACAAAAATTACAAACACCGTCAAATAATAAAATTGGACGATCTTCTACCATGTTTTTTTGTATTCTTGATTCAGTACCCATTTGCTCCATTTTTTATTATAGGTATGTATTTTATTAGTCTTTTGGTTGTTCTTATCAACTAAGGGCAAACCTTGATTCGCCCATTCGAAGATACTGCCATATAAATTATAAACATTTTTAAAGCCAGCTTTGATTAATTTTTCACCAACTTTTTCACTTCGATATCCAATAGAACAATAAACAACGATAGCTTGTTCTTTGTCAATTAGTTTTAATTGATCAATATCAAAATTTTTATAGCCAATAAATTGGGCGCCTTCAATATGACTTACATCGTATTCTTCTTGTTCTCTGGCATCAAGGATGGTATATTTTTCTAAACCTTCTTTTGATAATTCTTTGACTCCTAGAGGAATTACTGTATAATTCAACCAACGATTCACTGCATGATCAAAGGCTTCATTGGCACATTTTGGCTTTTCTTGAATGGCTTCTTGAGCTTGACAAGCAGTTAAAAATGATAATGCGAAAATTAAAATATTGACGTAAATTTTCATATTAATGAAGATTCAATAATCTTTCCATATTCTTTAAGTCCTGTAAGATTCATCGTAATGTCCCATATTTTACGAGCATAATCTTCATTCAAAGCTAGTTTAGTTGGCTTGGTAACTTTCATTTTTACAAAATATTCTCCTGTAATTCCTTTAACTTCTTTCGAAGATGCCAAATAAATAGAGGTTTCTGCTCCTTTTTCAGGAGTTATCATGAAATTTCGGCCTAAAGGCATCATTGCTCTAAGATACCAATTAGCACTGTTGCCAAAATTAGTACTAACAACTCCAGGGTGCAAACAATTAACGGTAATACCTTCGTTCTTTAGCTTTTTAGCCAATTGCTTTGTAAAATATATATTGTAAAGCTTCGACTCACAATAGACTTTCAATTGTCTATATTTACCAACATTTTGTAGGTCATTAAAGTTGATCTTCTTTATTGATTTATGTCCAATTGAGGCAACATTAATAATACGTTTGTCATTCCCTTTTCGAATAAGATCTAGTAAATAATGTGTACAAAGGAAATATCCAACATGATTTAATGCAAAGGATAATTCAAGACCGTCTAGTGAAATTTGCCGATGTCCAAAAACAGCACCAGCATTATTGATTAAAACATCAATATGATCTACATGATTGCGAATTGAATAACCAAACTCTTCGATGGATCCCATAGAGGAAAGATCACAAAGCATGAGTTCTATATTTTTATTTTTTGTTGTTTCAATGATTTCTTGACGTGCAATTTCAGCTCTTCTTCTATTCCTACAAACCATATAGATCGTAGCACCTTTTCTAGCTAATGCAGTCGCAGTCGCTTTACCGATACCAGAATTAGCTCCTGTGATCACTACAATTTTCCCTTTCATGCTCAAGTGTTTAATAACACTCAATATACGGACTAATTCAGCAATTTAGTATCAGTATTCTTTTTTCTAACAGAATGTTATGATATTAAGAATATAGAATTTGTTAATTACTGTGTTTGGGCTCTAGGTATTTAATTTAGAAGTGTTTATATTTAAATTGAATTAATCAAAACACAATTTGAATCATGCAGAGGATTCCCTCCGTTTATGTTGCACCCAGTTCGATTGAAGGTAGAGGTGTTTTTACTTCTTCAGATATAGAAGAAGGTTCGTTGATAGAAATTTGCCCAGTTATTGTTATTCCAGAATTAGAAGTTGAAACGATACATTCAACTAAATTACACGATTATTACTATTATTGGGGTGAAGAAGAAAAAGAGGCAGCCATTGTTTTAGGTTTTGGATCTATATATAATCATTCATTTGAACCAAATGCAGAAGTTATACCTTATTATGAAGATGGGAATTTTTCGTTTTATGCAAAACGAAAAATAATTGCAGGAGAAGAAATAACCGTTAATTACAATGGAGACTCTAATGAAAATGAATTACTTTGGTTTCATCCTAAAGGTGGGCCACGCCAATAAATTCAACAACTTCAGGAGTAAATTTGTTGATTGAATTATGACGCTAGAAGAATTTAAGGAAATACAACCGACTATTCCTAAATTGCCAGGAGTTTACCAATTCTTAGATGAAGAAGGAAGCGTATTATATGTAGGTAAAGCAAAGGTGCTCAGAAATAGAGTTTCTAATTATTTTTCTAAACATGGAGATGGTCGAGCAAAAGTAAAAACGTTGGTTAAAAATTCGGATCGTATAAAATATACGATTGTAGAAACCGAGCAAGATGCTTTACTTTTAGAATGTACTTTGATAAAAAAGTATCAGCCTCGATATAATGTAATGTTGAAAGATGGGAAATCTTACTCATATATCTGTGTGAAAAAAGAAAGATTTCCTAGAGTGTTTTTAACTCGAAAAATTGAGAAAAATGGTTCTGTTTATTTCGGACCTTATACTTCGAAATGGAGGATTGAAATTATTGCAGATTTAATTCGGAAATTGTTTAAAATAAGAACATGTAATTTTAATTTGTCTGAAGAAAATATTGCGAAAGGAAAATTTAAAGTTTGCTTAGAATATCATATAAAAAATTGTGAAGGACCTTGTGCTGGGCATGAAGAAGAATTAAATTATAATGAAAAAATTGCCCAAATTAAAAATATGCTTCGAGGGAATTTTGGAGAAGTGAAAAAACATTTGAAAAATAAGATGCAGGTTTTTTCTGAACAATTAGAATTTGAAAAAGCACAAGAAATTAAAAATAAATTAAAAGCGTTTGAAGATTATCAAGGTAAGTCAACAGTAGTCAGTACAACAATAAAAGATGTAGATGTTTTTTCTATTACAAAAGATGAAAAAATGGCTTATGTTAATTACTTGAAAATAATTAATGGTGCGATTATTAATATTTTTACACAGGAACTTTTATTAAATTTAGATGATGAAGAAAATGAAGATTTATTATCGATTGTTATTCCTGTTTTAAGAACTAAATTTAATTCTATAGCTCCTGAAATTATTGCTTCTTATGAAGTTCCGCTATTAGAAAAAGGAATTCTTTTAACGGTACCTAAAATTGGAGATAAAAAGAAATTGTTAGATCTTTCGATGAAGAATGTGTTGTATTATAAAAATCAAAAATTAAAAGAAGCAGCTTCCAAAATTAAAAAACAAACTTCTGCCGAACGAATATTAACGACGTTAAAAAACGATTTGCAAATGTCAGATATGCCATTGCATTTGGAATGTTTTGATAATTCAAATTTGCAAGGTACAAATCCAGTAGCAAGTTGTGTTGTTTTTAAAAACGCAAAACCAGCTAAAAAAGAATATCGTAAATTTAATATTAAAACAGTAGAAGGACCCGATGATTTTGCTTCGATGGAAGAAATAGTTTATCGAAGATATTCAAGGTTATTAAGAGAAGGGAAATCGTTACCTCAATTGGTTATTATTGATGGAGGAAAAGGACAGTTGTCTTCTGCAATGAAAAGTATTGAAGCTTTGGGTATTGAAAATAAGATGACTGTTATCGGTATTGCTAAAAAGCTAGAAGAAATATTTTTTCCCAATGATTCCGTTCCTTTACATATTAATAAAAAATCAGAATCTTTAAAATTGATACAATTTGCAAGAAATGAAGCACACAGGTTTGCTATTAATTTTCATAGAGATCAACGATCAAAGAATTTTACTAAAAGTAGATTAGTTGAAATTCCTGGTGTAGGAAAAACAACGGCTAAAAAATTATTATTGCATTTTAAATCAATGCAGAAAGTACAAGAAGCATCTTTGGATGAATTGACTTTAGTGGTAGGAAAAGCATTAGCGAATAAAGTTGCTAAAGGTCTAGATATGGTTAAATAATTTTGCCCCTTAAATTAATTATAAAGTCCCCACTTTAAAATTAAATAAGAATTAAATGAAAAATATTTTTTGGATCATCTATTTGATGATGGCTTTGTTTTTTAGTAGCTGTTTCAGTGATGGAATTGAAGCGTTTCCGCTTGAAGAAAAAGAGTTTTTTAAAAAGATTTTAATCAATACAAAACCTATTTTAGGAATGAATAATAGTGATTTTATTTCTACTATAGATGATGTTTCATTCCAAATGTATGATAATAAAGGCTTTCGACTAGATTCAAGCGAAATAGAAAATAAGCTCAGATTTTACAAAGAATATAATTTTGAATTTTTAGAAAATAATAAACGAGATACTATTTTAATTGCTAAAAGCAAAGAATTAGATACTCTTGTTTTTACAAAAGATTATTTAGGTTATGCTCCGTTGTTTTCTAAGAAAGACCTAGAAGGAAATCTAATTAATTTACGCAAATCATTAGGTAAAATAATTGTTCTTAATTTTTGGTTTACAAAATGTCAACCCTGTATTGTTGAAATGGATGATTTAAATGAGTTAAAAAAGAAATATGAAACAAACGATAATGTTGAATTTTTAGGTGTGACATTTGATTCTAAAGAAAAAGTTACGGCTTTTTTAGAAAGTGATACATTTGATTACAGAATTGTTCCCGAAGCAAGAGACGTTATAGATAATTATTTTATTATGGGATTTCCATCAAATATGATTATTGATCAGGAAGGAAATTTTAGTTATCAATCTGTTGGTTATGATATGTATATTAAAAGAAAGTTAGATCAAGAAATACAAAAATTATTAAAGAATTAATTTATTCAAACACAAGAAAAAGTTAACTTTAAATCAATAAAATATATCCATGAAAACACCAAAAATAAATTCGATTGGAAAACATTGGCATCTTGAATTATATGGATGTGATGTAAAAAAAATTGAAAAGACAGAATTTGTTCAAGCTTCTTTAAGGGAGGCAGCTCATCAATCTGGCGCCACAATTGTCAACGAAAATTTTCATCAATTTTCTCCTTTTGGAGTAAGTGGAGTTGTAGTTATTGAAGAAAGTCATTTTACGATTCACACTTGGCCAGAATATGGATATGCAGCAGTAGACTTTTTCACCTGTGGTGAAGGAATTAATATTAATAAGGCTGTTGAAGTATTAAAAGGAAAATTTGAAACGGAAGAAATAGAAATTACATATTTTGATAGAGGTGATTTACAAAAAGCGAAAAGCAAAATGAAAACACCGCTATCAAAATAAATTATAAGACATAGTGACCAATAAATTCAGAATCACTATCTACAATTAAACCATCCCGTCTTCTATAAGAAAGCGAAACAGCTTTATCTGTAAAATAAATACCTGCTTGATAAATTTCTTCATCGGCATCTTTAGGTAATTCTACAAAAGTTTGAAAAACAGATGGGAAATCTTCATAATCTCCTTCGTTTTCTTCCCTGATATTTGCACCAGTTCCAAATACTTTTACATTCTCACCTTCTCTTCCAAAAATTACTTTTTGGACATGTGCTTGATTTCTAAAATCATCAGCAGAAAAAGTAGTTTTTAATAATAAATGATGATTCGGATATAAATCCCAAAGAATCTTCATAATCGCTTTCGATTGGAAAATCATCGTATAAGCAGGATTTAAAATAATCGCTAAATCTTTTGTTACAATTTGACTTAAAAGATCCATGAGTTCTGGTTCTTCATAAGCAATAAATTCCCAAGGAATTAATTTAAACCAAAAATCATATTGAATATATTCATCTTCTCCAACTCTAGCGAAAATGCCATCCTCAGCTGAAAAAACGACATGTTCTAAATCCAATTGTTGGGTATCAAATTTAGCTTTTTGAGCTGCACTTGTAATAATATCTAAATTCAAATGATCTTCCAAATGACCTAAGCCACTTAAAAGAATTTTAGGTTCACGATTTTGATGCAAGGCTTTTATTTCTGCAAATCGTTTTCCGATTCGTTCGACTAATTCACTGTATTGAAAACTACCTTTAATGTTAGCTGCTTTCAATTGTTCAAATTGGATGATGGCTGTTTCAGGCATTACAGTAGCCGTGTCAGCATTGAATTCAATTAATTTAGCAGGTGTACCATCAATCACACCTGCTAAATCAAAACGTCCATATAATTGTGGAGTTTGCTTTCTGCGTGCCCAGGTATAACGAATGATTTCAATCGCATTTTCAGGAATACCTAATTCTTCCCAAAGATTGTTATCAATGACATGTTGGGCCGCTCGTTCATACATAATATATAACTCAGAACAAGCATCAGCATATTTCTTAACTTCAACATCACTTACACAAAGGAGTTCATTGGTAATATATTCCATTTCCTCCTCAGCATAATAAGCTAAGCCTAGATTTTTCCAAAATTTATAAGAAAGTTCCTTGAATTCGTATAAACGATTATTCAAATTATCCGCCATAAGACTTCGTAGACTTTCCACCACCATAGCCAGATTTGCCCGTTGCAGGTTTTCTAACAGTAGTTGTTTTTGCAGATGATCTTAAGCTTGTATTTGCCGTATTAGACTTATTGTAAGCCGCCGTGTTTTTGTAAACTCCAGGATTAGTAGGTGAAGAAAAACTTCTACCCATGTAGTATCCTAAAATACCACCAGTTACTGCTCTTCGTAAACCAGAACTTCTTCTAGAGTCATCTCCTTCAGCGTCAACCAATTCAACTTCTGCTAATGTAAAAGTATCAATAGCGCCATCAAGATAGCTCGCAATGATTCTACTTTCTTCTTTAGTAGGTACAATAGTTTCGTCAGTGATTTTGAATAAATCTTTCTCTGTTTCTTCAACAGAAGTAATGACACCTTGCGTGTAATCAACAACTTGTTGTTCTTCTACATATTCTTGAGTAGATGAGTCAGAAAAACATCCAGTTAATCCCATAATTCCAGCAACTGCAACACCACATAAAAACTTAGGTACGTGTTTTTCTTTTAGGTTTAACTTTGAATTCAGTAATTTCATAATTATAATGATTGTATAAGAGGTTAAAAACTTAAATTTGTGATTTTATAACCTAAAGTTAATTTATTGCTATGTAATATAGCGAATAGAATTAAATAATTCCTTTAAACAAGCTCTTAAATTAAAATCAATTTGATCGATTCGAAAAGAGAAAAATTAATCCTTGTAGCTAGTATCTTTATTGTAGGCTTATGCTCTATAATTTATGAACTTTTAATCAGTACAACATCTAGTTATTTTTTAGGGAATAGTATTAAACAATTCTCAATAATTATTGGAGTGTATATGGCAGCGATGGGTTTAGGTGCATATTTGTCCCGACTCATAAAAAAAGATTTATTGTATAAATTCATCCAAGTAGAAATACTACTTGGAGTGATCGGTGGAATTTCGGTACCCTTTTTATATTTTACTTTTTCGCAAGTAGATTATTCTAGCTTTAATTGGATTGTAATTTTAGTTATAGGAGTAATTGGTACTTTAACAGGTTTAGAGATTCCTTTATTAACTGGGGTAATGGAAAAATTATACCCTTCAGACAAAAACTTATCTAATGTGCTTTCATTAGATTATTTAGGGGCCTTAGCAGCAACACTTATTTTTCCTTTTTTCCTATTGCCTTGGGTAGGAGTATTCTTGTCATCATTAATTTTTGGTTTTGTCAATGTAGGGGTTGGTTTTATGAATTTATGGGTCTTTAAAGACAAAATAGATTCTGGAAAAAGAAAAGTGCTTTGGGGAACAATGGCAGTTGTTACACTTTTGTTTATTGCTTCATTATTTTTATCTGAGAAGATGTTGAATCATTGGCATGATGATCTGTATCGAGACCGAATTGTATATCAACAAACAACTCCTTATCAAACATTAGTGGTTACAAAAGGGAAAGAAGACGTTCGATTATATATAGATCGAGTCATTCAATTTTCTTCTGTGGATGAATATCGATATCATGAATCATTGGTGCATTTGCCCATGTCATTATCACCGTATAAAAAAAGAGTACTAATTTTAGGAGGAGGAGAAGCACTAGCGGCAAGAGAAGTACTTGAACATAACGAGGTGGAAGAAGTATATATCGTAGATATAGATCCAGCCATGTTCGAATTATCTAAAACTAATCCTTATATCAAATCTTTAAATGGTGATTGTTTATCGAATCCAAAAGTGAAAACTATTGCACAAGATGCGATGGTTTTTCTAATGGAGAATGAAGATTTATTCGATGTCATTATTTCTGATTTACCTGATCCAACTAACGACAATATTGCTCGTTTATATAGCCAAGAATTTTATACTTTAGCTAAAATGAGGCTTTCGCCTAATGGGGTTTTAGTGACTCAAGCAACTAGTCCATTTCATACAACTTCTACATTTTGGTGCATAGATTCTACCTTAAAATCGGCAGGTTTTAATCATACATATCCTTATCATGCTTATGTACCTTCTTTTGGTGAATGGGGTTTTATATTAGCTTCAAATAATGAATTAGATTATCAATCTATTTCATTTAAAGGATTAAAAACAAAATATTTAGAAGAAGATAAAATTGAAAAATTATTCTCTTTCGAGAAAGATGTAATTATTGATAATATTCCTCATAATACATTAGATAATCCGATTTTATTAGAATATTATTTAAAAGATTGGGAAAGGTGGAGTAGAGAAAAAATTACCTTTTAAAAAGTAAAAATAGGCTGTCTTAAAAGTAAAATGAACATTCTTAGAATTGCTTATTTGAAAATTAACTCAGATAGGT
>JAHDFV010000068.1 GCA_020627985.1 Saprospiraceae bacterium | reverse complement strand
ATCTTGGATAGCAGCAAATATTTTTTGGTGAGCTTCTTTATAAAAACTTTTAGGGATAGCTGGCGCGCAAGCTAAACAAAATTGATATTCCCTAAATTGAGGAATTAAATGTAGCATTGTAGGAAGCATTTTTACAATTTCTTGTTTTCTGCTTCCTGGCAAAAGTGCGATTATAGGTTGTTTACTTTCAATTTTAGAAAAATTCTTTTTTTTTATTTCATCCAATAAAGGATGACCTACGAATTGAACTTCGTAATTATTTTTCTTGTAATATTCTTTTTCAAAAGGTAAAATGACAAACATGGATTCAGAGACATCCATTAGCGTGTGGATTCGCTTTGATTTCCATGCCCAGATCTGTGGAGAAATATAATAAAAGACTTTGATACCTTGTTGTTTCGCCCATTTTGCAATTCGCATATTAAACCCAGGATAATCTATTAATATTAATGCATCTGGCTGAAATTCAAGTATACTTTTTTTACATGTAGAAATATTTTTTAGAATAGTTGGTAGATTTTTAACTACTTCAACAAATCCCATAAAGGCTAGATCCTTAATATGTTTTATAGGTGGATGTCCTACTGATTTACTCATTAAATCTCCACCAAAATATTGGAATTTTGTTCCGTTATCAATGGCTTTAATTTCATCTATTAAATTAGCACCATGCATGTCACCAGATGCTTCACCTGCTATGATATAATATTTCAAAAGAAGGATTAAAATTTAATGACTTCAAAATAGAATGCCCAAACAAATAACAAAGCTAAAGTAGTAACACCTACACCTCTTAATAGATAATCCCATCTTTTATTTTTTGCAAAATGAAAAGGAATTAGATTTCCACATAAGGAAATTAAAACTCTTGTTTTAAGCGTAAATTGGAATACATTTCCAAACCGATCTGTTACATCAGCTAAGACTAAAGCATAATTTATCCCTAACCAAATTAAAAAACAAATAGTTGGTACTATGAATGAAATCATGATACCAAACAAAATGGTGTTCTTATTCATTTTATTCAATTAAATCATCTAATAAATTATGATGTAAAGCTTCATGATGAGTCAAATCATGATGAACTGGTACAATAGAAATATAGCCTTCTTTTAAAGCATTTAAATCTGCATTTTCACTTGGATCAATATTTACAAATTTGCCTGTCATCCAATAATAATTTTCTCCTCTTGGATTTGTTCCAACTTGAAAATCTTCAATCCAATTTCCCTTCGCTTGTGTACAGATTTTCATCCCTTTAATTTCATCTTTTGGGAAATTTACGTTCAACAATTTAGCAGTATCTTGATTTAGCTTTAAAAAACCTTCTGTAATTTTTTTTACATAGGGTAAGCAAGGTTTAAAATCCGCTTCGAAAGAAAAATCACAAAGTGAAAAACCAATGGATTTAATTCCTTCTAAAGAACCTTCCATTGCAGCACTCATTGTTCCAGAGTACAAAACATTAATAGATGCATTAGAACCATGATTGATTCCCGAAACACATATATCTATTTTACGATTTTTTAGAATGACTTTTCTTGCTATTTTTACGCAATCAGCTGGAGTACCTGAGCATTCGTAAGATTCTTCAATTCCATCGAATATTTTTACTTTCCTGATATGAATAGGATCGGTTATAGTAATAGAATGCCCTTTGGCTGATTGAGGTGAATCTGGTGCAACGACTACCACTTCTCCAATCGTGGACATGACTTCAACTAAGGCTTTTATTCCTGGAGCGATTATTCCATCGTCATTGGTTACTAATATTAATGGTTTCATGACATTATTTTAAGTGCACAAAGGTACAATATTATTTATCGAGCTTCTCGATATAATCAGTAGACATTTTGATTAAATCTGGGAAAAATAAATTAAAATCTTGATTAAAATCTTCTAAACCATCTTTTAAGTGCTGTGTTGCAAATTCGAAATGACTTTCAAATCTAGCTCTTTTCTTTACTCTTAAAAAAGTTTGGTGCAATGTTTCTAAATTACCATACCCTAGAAGCCAATTATGTTTCACCATCATTTTTACTTTTGCTTGATGTCGATCTGGAATATATTCTTGATAAGAATTTATTACATCATAACACCAATTGGCTAATTCTTGTACCGTTTCATTTGAATATTTTGACCAATTCTTAAATAATAAATAATCATAAAATATATCAGAAACAACTGGCGAATATTTTTGATGATAGGGTTCTAATTTATTTATCGTTGATAAGACAACTGGGTGAGTATCTGTAAAATGATCAATTTCTCTGTGAAGGGCTACTCCCCTACCTAATGATAAGGGTAAAGCTCTATATTCTTTATTTTTAATTAAATCTCCTAAGAAATTACCCATCATTATTTCAGGGTTTTTATTCGAAAGAAAAATGTGTGCTAAATAGTTCATACCCTTAAAATAGATTTCTATTCTCTAAAGTTCTATATTTGCCATTCGAAAATTAAATAACAAACCTTTTTTGGTAAAAAGGTTATCCAATATTTAGAAATCATGGCATTAAAGTGTGGAATCGTAGGATTGCCCAATGTAGGAAAATCGACTTTATTTAACGCATTAACTTCTGCGAAAGCATTAGCTGCAAATTACCCTTTTGCAACGAAAGAACCTAATGTAGGAATTATTACTGTTCCTGATAATCGACTAGATCAATTAGCGAGCATTGTCAATCCTCAAAAAGTACAACCGACTACTGTAGAAATAGTAGATATTGCTGGATTAATCAAAGGTGCCAGTAAAGGTGAAGGGCTTGGTAATCAGTTTTTAGCAAATATCCGTGAGGTTGATGCCATTGTTCATGTCGTTCGTTGTTTTGAAGATGGAAATGTGGTTCATGTTGATGGTGGAGTTGATCCCGTTCGAGATAAAGAGACTATTGACATAGAATTGATCTTGAAAGATATGGATACTGTTGAAAAAAGGTTAGAGAAATTAAAAAAGCATGCTAAAACTGGAGAAAAGAAAGCAGTTAAAGCAGTTGAAACAGCTCAAGCAATCTTTAATCATCTTGAAGGAGAAGCGCCTGCTCGTACTATTGAAGTTGATGAAGATCAACAAGAATTGTTTGATTCTATGATGCTATTGACGGCAAAACCTATTCTTTATGTTTGTAATGTTGATGAAGATTCAATAGAATCTGGAAATGAACATACTAAACGATTTAATGATTCTGTAAAAGATGAAGGAGCAGAAGTCATTTTAATTAGTGCTGGTATTGAAGCTGATATTGCTGAGTTGGAAACGAAAGAAGAGCGAATGGAATTTTTACAAGACATGGGTTTAAATGAGCCTGGTGTTAATAAACTAATTCATTCTTCTTATCGATTATTAAACTTAATTACTTATTTCACTGCTGGTGAAAAAGAAGTAAGAGCTTGGACGGTACGACGAGGTTGTTTTGCTCCTGAAGCAGCAGGTGTAATTCACACAGATATTGAAAGAGGATTTATTCGTGCAGAAGTTATTAAATATGATGATTATGTTACTTTAGGTTCAGAAGCTGCAGTAAAAGAAGCAGGCAAAATGGGAGTTGAAGGTAAAACTTATGAAGTACAAGATGGAGATATTATGCATTTTAGGCATAATTCTTAAGTTATTTTTTCAATCTTTAAATAAAAAAAGGAACGAATAAATTCGTTCCTTTTTTTATTCTATTGCTGTTATTTTTTCCGAATTAAAACCAGTTACCTTGATTTCAACTCTTCGATTGGCAGCTTGATCTTCCTTCGTTTTCGCTAAAGGAAAGGGCATTTGAGAATTCCCATATCCGTTAATTGTAATTCTATTTTCAGGAATTCCATTCTCTAATAAATAATCTTGAATGGTTTTCGCCCTAGCATGAGATAAAGGTCCACCAGCAAAGAATTTTATAATTTCAATTCCTCTTTCTCTTTGTTCTTTTGAAGCTCTTCTGTATCTGATATTTACATGCCCTCCGATTTCAAAATTAAAATCTTTATTTTCTTTTAATGTTTTTAATAATCGTTTTAATGCCGGTTTCGATTCTTTTAATAAGGTTGTTTTTCCACCTTCAAATAAAACTTTAGATAAATTTAAAATTGCTCCTTCCTTAATTGGAGTTAATAAAATAGTAATTTCATTTTTCTGATTTGGAATAAACTCTATTGTAGTAGAATTATGAAAATATCCCTGACTAAATACATCAATTTCTATTTTATTTTTCTTTTCTATTTTCTTCCAATATTCACATTTCCCAGATTCATACATTTCAAATTGAATATCTTTTTCTTTTGATACTATATCTGCATCTATTAAAGAATCTGTCATTGAATCTTTAATAAAAATGGTTAATAAAGAAGCATTTGGAATGGGTACTGGTCTGGGAGGATAGATTACCTTTGCTAAGGATTTTGATCTTATTTTTTTAATTAATATGAGCTCTACCCTTCTATTTATCCCTCTTCCTTCTTCTGTTTGATTAGAAGTTATTGGCGAATATTCTCCAAGTGGATCTGTAATTAAATTTATTTTATTTTCTCCTTGAATATTTAATTGGTTCAATATGGACTGTATTCTTTTTTTTGATAAAATAATGTTCGAATTTTCATGACCAATCGAATCCGTATGTCCAATTAATTTAAATGTTCCTTCGAAATTATCATCTAATTTTTCTTTGACTTCCATTAATTTATTTAATTCAGAAATTTTAATTTCATCTTTAGCAAAATCAAAATGAATACTTGTTTGAAAATATATCACTTAATTGGCTAAAAGCAAAAATTGGGATAAAACAAAAAAACAGGATATATCTCATATAGTTATTTTAAACTATAATGAAAATCATTAAAAAAGATACAGTTTGTGCATGATTAAAATGTAAAAACTAAATACATAAACAATTTGCTTTATATTGTTTTTAATTCTCTAAAATACTTTTAAATTAAGGTATTTGTCAGGTGAACAAACACCTGACCAGGCGGAAAAACATTCAAAAAGATACTGTTAGGGATACAAAAAAAGATTTGAATTAAAATTTAAGCTATTGCACTTTCTTCTTTTTTATAAATAATTACAGAACAATTTTCTGGTATTAATATCTGATTCGCAATTTTGGTAATATCTTCTAAATTTATTTTATTGTATGCTTCAATTTCATTGTTTACTAAATTAGCATCACCAACACATTCGAAGAAGGCTAAATTCATAGCTCGATTTAAAACATTACATTCATTAAAAACCAAGCCACTCATGGCTTTGTTTTTATATTTTTGTAATTCAATTTCAGAAACATCTCCAGATTTAATTTTTTCTAATTCGTTCCAAATAGATTCTTCAGCTTTTTCTAAAGAAATTTCTTCAGCTAATTTACCTTCAATCACTAATAAGCCTGGATCTAAACTCCCAGTAATATACGAGTCAATATCTGCGAAATAATGATGTTTCTTTTTTACTGTTCTATACAGTCTGGAAGAATCACCACTGCCTAAAATATCTGAAATAATATCCATGACATGAAAATCAGGATGATTTCTTTTTTCAATATGAAATACTAAATAAATCGCATTTAATGGAACATCTGTAGTAATAATTTCTTTTTTGTATTGGGATTGTTTCGGTTCAATTGGTAATTTTCTATCAAAAGAAGGTTTCTTTCGAATGCTAGAAAATTGTTTTTTTATTTTTTCTAAAATATCATCAGTCTTTACATCTCCTGCAACAACTAAAATTGCATTGTTTGGATGATAGTATTTTGAATAAAAATCTTTTACATCAGATAATTTTGCTTCTTCAATATGTTGAGGAACTAAACCTATTGTAGGCCAGCGATAGGGATGATGATCAAATGCAATATTTGCAATTTTATGCCAAGCATCACCATAAGGAATATTTAAACACGTTTCATTAAATTCTTCTAATACAACTTTACGTTGTACTTCTAATGCCTTTGAATTTATATTTAATGCTTCCATACGATCCGCTTCTAACCAAAGAACTGTTTCTACATTTTCTGCTGGAACTATATTGTAAAAATTTGTCACATCATTATTGGTAAAAGCATTTGAATCACCACCTGCCATTTGAATATGAGAATCAAAATCATCCACGTGCTTAGAACCAGCAAACATTAAATGTTCAAATAAATGAGCAAATCCAGTTTTATTAGGAGATTCATCTCGTGCGCCAACATTGTAAAGTATATTTACAGCGACCATAGGTGTGCTATCATCTTCATGTATGATAACTTTCAAACCATTTTCTAAAATGAATCGTTGGAATTTAATCATTTCCTAAAACCTCTTTTAATATTCTCCCCAAAGTTGTTCTAAAGTATAAGGAGAATTCCCCTTGCACCAAACATCCCCATTTATATATCGAAACCCTTTTTCTAAACCAGAAATATCTTTCATTTCTTGATCAGATAATTGAATGTTCATAGCATTTAAATTTTCAGCCAATCGACCAGCATTTGTACTTTTTGGAATCACAGAAGTACCTCTTTGTACCGCCCATCTGATCATAATTTGAGCAGGAGTGGCATCATGATTTTCAGCAATTGCATTTAATGTTGGATCTAAAAATAAATGTGGTGTATTTTCAAAACCTTCTTTTTCACTTTTATTCCCGTTTCCTAAAGGACAGTATGCAGTAATTAAAATACCTTTATTATCACAATATTTCTTTAATAAATTGTGCTGTAAGTAAGGTTGTGATTCAACTTGATTTACTGAAGGGATTTCTCCAGTTGCATCAATAATTTCATTTAATACTTTCGTATTAAAATTAGAGACACCAATATTTCTTGTTAATCCTTGGTTTCTTATATCCTGCATCTTTTTCCAAGTTGTAGTTAATGGAATAGATGAAATAGGAAGAAAATGACTTTCTCCTTCTTGTGGTTTTTCTTTTTTTAATAAAACAGGCCAATGGATTAAATACAAATCTAAATAATTTAATTGAAGATCATTTAATGTCGTTTGTATTGCTTCTTGCGCATCATCTGGATCATGATGTGTATTCCATAATTTACTGGTAATCCACATTTCTTTTCTTTCTACATCACCTTCAGAAAATGCATCGTTTAATGCTCGACCAATTACAGCTTCATTTCCGTAAATTCGAGCACAATCAATATGACGATATCCTAAACGAATGGCTTCTCTAATTGCATCGTAAACCATATTTTCTGGAGATTTCCAAGTGCCTAATCCAAATAAAGGCATTTCATCACCCGAATGTAATTTAAATTTTTCCATCTTAGAAAATTAACAACATAATGCACCACAAACATTAATCGTTTGTCCAGAAATGTATGAAGAAAGATCAGAACCTAAAAATACACAAGCATTAGCTATTTCTTCTCCTTTCCCTAATCGTTTTAAAGGAATATTAGCCAAGTAAGCTTCCTTGGTTTTTTCATCTAATTCATGCGTCATATCTGTTTCAATAAAACCAGGAGCAATAGCATTGCATCTGATATTTCTAGAACCTACTTCTTTTGCTATCGTTTTAGTAAATCCAATGACGCCAGCTTTAGAAGCAACATAATTCGCTTGACCTGCATTACCCATTACTCCTACAACAGAACTAATATTTATTATCGATCCTCCTCTAGCCTTCATCATGGGTCTCATGATATTTTTCGTTAAATTGAAAACAGATTTAAGGTTGGTGTTAATTACACTGTCCCACATTTCTTCTGTCATTCTCATTAATAAAGTATCCTTTGTAATTCCTGCATTATTGACTAAAATATCAATTTTACTAAAATCAGCCATTACATTTTTAATGAGTTCTGCAGCGCTATCAAAAGAGGCTGCATCAGATTGATAAGCTTTCGCATTTTCACCTAATTCTGAAACGATTTTATTCGCAGAATCTGCAGAAGATCTATACGTAAAAGCAACTTGTGCTCCTTCTTTTATAAATGTCCTAACTATGGCTTCTCCTATTCCTCTTGAACCACCTGTAATTAAAGCAACTTTTCCGTCTAATAATCCCATTGTCTTATATTTTTCGTGAAGGTAAGAAGAATATTATTTTAGCGCTTAGTTTAAATTTAATAATTAGAGTTCCAAACAAGCACGATGTGTAGTAAATTGTCCTTTTTTTCGATCACTAAAGAATGATTTGAGCGTAAAAACTGATGACTCAAACGCAATCTTATCCCAAGGAATTTCCTCCTCTGTGAACAGCCTGACTTCTCCGCTTTCAATGCCACATCCAAATTCTGGTGTTTTCATTTCGCCCCAAAAGTGAATATATACTTGATCAATATGTGGAATACTATACAAAGTCAACATATCTTTAATATCAACTTTAGCTAAAGTCTCTTCCCAAACTTCTCGTAATGCTCCTTCTTCAACCGTTTCACCATTTTCCATAAAACCAGCTGGTACATTCCAATAATCTTTTTTGGGTCCAATTTTTCGAGTAGCTAATAATACTTTATCTCCCAAAACTGGAAGACAGCCCGTTACAATATTAGGGTTAGAATAATGAATCATTTTACAATGATTACAGACATATCTTAAATGTATATCACCTTTAGGTTTTCTAAGTTTTATTTTATTTGATCCGCATTGACTGCAATAATTCATTTATTTGTATCTGTTTGGGTTTAAATGTTGTAATACATTATGTATATCACTGGGTAAATCTATGCTGGGAGATTGATAAATCGTTTCAATTATTCCGATAGAATAACCATGATCCATCCATCTTAATTGTTCCAAATTTAGTTTATTTTCATTATCAGTTGGCTTTAATTCAACTAATTTTAATAATGTTGACCTTTTAAATCCATATAAGCCAATATGATTACCTATATTATTAAGATTTTCATTCTGATTTACATTTAATTCTCTATAAAAAGCTATAGCTTCATTTTCACGAAATTTTACTTTAACAACCTGTTTTTTTTCTAAATCTTTTTGATCTTTTAATTTGTAATATTGAGTGGCAATATTATGATCCTTATTCGATTTTAAAAATTTAGCTAATTCATCAATTTGATTTGAATGAATACAAGGCTCATCTCCTTGGATATTGATGATGTAATTATATTCATCTTTTTTATTCGCAATTTCAGCGATTCTCTCAGTTCCATTTTTATGATGAATATCAGTCATTTCTACATTTCCATTAAATGATATGACATGCTCAAATATTCGTTGATCGTCAGTAGCTACAATGATTTGATCTAATTCTTTACATTTCAAACATGATTCATAAACTCTTTGAATCATAGATTTTCCATCTAAATCTATCAAAGGTTTACCAGGAAATCGGGTAGATTGGTATCTAGAGGGTATAATACCCAGAGTTTTAGACATAATTAACAATAATAATTTTGACCTTTTTTAAATTTGACCTTACATTTGATGAAAACATCTAATTTGAGAACTTTTATTTATATTATTCTTATTTCATTGGTACTTCCGTTTCATTCTTTTGCAACGGGTGATAGTACAAATTATCTTACTGCCCAAGATACAGTTTTATTAGAGATCAATACTAGAGGGCAGAAGATTTTCAAGCATGAGTTAGCTAAAGGACAAACTTTATTTTCTCTTTCTCGCTTTTATGGATTAGACTTAAATAAGTTTTACGATTATAATCCTCAAGCTCGAACTGATATTCCAAAAATTGGAAATTTTTATGCTGTCCCAATTCCTAATAAAGCCATTATACGGAAATTAAAAGAAGGCGTAGACCCAAAAGATTACACTACTGTTTGTTATGTGGTAAAAAAAGGGGATACCATGTATGGTGTTGCTAAAAGGAATTTCAGATTAGATGTAAAAACCTTAATGGATAATAACAATATGACTGAACCCAAATTGGTTCCTGGTCAGAAAATTCATGTGGGTTGGATGAAACCGCAAAGAATTGATCGAGATTGGCAATATCCAGGAGGAACATCAGGAGATATTGTTAGTGAAAACAAAAGAAATAAATCAGATTTCTTAGGAAAAGATTACAAAACTGAATCTGTTGAACAAAGAGGTAAAGTTCAGTGGGATAATAAAGATAACTTTAGTGGAGATGGTCTTTATTGCCTTCATAATTATGCTATTCAGGGTTCTATAATTAGATTTGAAAATACTTTTACTAAAAAAGTAGTCTACGCAAAAGTTGTTGGAAGAGTACCAATGAACTATGATAAATATGTTGTAGCAGTTGTTTCTAAAGACATTGCCTCCGCCTTAAAAGCGATTGATAGTCAATTTTTCGTTGTAGCTGAATATTTCCGAATCGTCGAAGAATAAGCAAAGCTTTATTACATTTACTTTATTATTTCATTTCTAAAACTGTCTCATGGAGTTCAGCTATATTCCTTTTGAAAAAACAGAAGCTTTTTCTAAGAACGACACTGCATATGTAACTGCAGATCCTTTGTTAAGATCGTTTTATCAATATACAGTTGAATGGGAATCTTTTCCAAGTGTTATTGATGCAAAAAAGCAATCCTTTTCTACTAGAAATATTTTAGTTGAATGCTTATTACAACAACATGAGAAATATAAATTCAATCAATCCTCAAATCGTAATATAAAATTATTACTACAAAAGAATACATTCACGATTACAACTGCTCATCAACCCAGTTTATTTACTGGACCTCTTTATTTTATTTATAAAATTGTTTCTACTATTAATCTGTGTCGTTCTTTAAAAGAAAGATATTCTGATTATAATTTTGTTCCTGTCTTTTGGTCTGGAGCTGAAGATCATGATTTCGAAGAAATTAATCATGCTAAAATATTTAGAAATACGCTGATTTGGGAAAATAATGAAGAAGGTGCAGTTGGCTCAATGTCGACTAAAAATATTCTTGAGCTTCTACCTACATTAAAAGATATTTTAGGTGATTCGATCAACGCAAATTTTATTTATAATCTAATCCATGATGTCTTTACCAAACATGCGACTTATGGTCATGCAGCTTTGGAACTGGTTCATCGCTTATTTGCAGAAAAGGGACTTGTTGTCATTGATCCTAGTGATCCAACTTTAAAAAAATTGGCAATCCCATTATTTAGTAAAGAAATCATAGAAAGAGCCTCAGAAAATTTAATTCAAAAAACACAACAAAAATTAATTGATAAAGGATTCAAATCACAAGCTTTTCCAAGACCAATAAATTTGTTTTATCTCCGAAAAGGAGAAAGAAATAGAATTGATTTTAAAGACGGAAAATATCAGGTATTAAAGTCCAATTTAAAATTTACTGAAGAAGAAATTCTTTTAGAATTGAATGATCAGCCCGAGCGTTTTAGCCCAAATGTAAATCTTAGGCCATTGTATCAAGAATTGATATTACCAAATTTAGCTTACATAGGTGGTGGTGGAGAATTAGCATATTGGCTTGAACGGAAATCCCAATTTGAATATTTTGATATCCCCTACCCGATGCTAATCCGTAGAGATTCC
Source organism: Saprospiraceae bacterium (assembly GCA_020627985.1). Classification (GTDB taxonomy): domain Bacteria; phylum Bacteroidota; class Bacteroidia; order Chitinophagales; family Saprospiraceae; genus JAHDCE01. The sequence goes on along the minus strand of JAHDFV010000068.1, from coordinate 3,724 downwards.
GTTTTATGGATTGATAAAGGGAATTCGAAAAAAATGAATCAACTTAATATTTCTCTAGAAAAAGTATGGGAATCAGAAGAAATCTTGATTCAAAATCTACTAAAGAAAATTACAAATGAGGAAAATAATATATCAAATGAATTTGATGAATTAAATACTTTCTACGATAATTTAGCCGAAAAAATGGAACAAGTTGACCCTTCGTTAAATGCTGCAATAATTTCTGAAAAGAATAAGAGTATCAAAGGATTAAAGAATATTGAAAGCAAAATTAGGAAAGTAGAAAAGAGAAAAAATGAAGTTGAAATCAATAAGATAAAGGCTATAAAATCAAATTTATTTCCAAATAATAGTTTACAAGAAAGAAAAGATAATTTTATACCACTATACTTGAAGCATGGCGAAGGATTTTTTGATGCATTATATCAGCATTTAAACCCTATAGATAAGCGAGTTAAAGTTGTGAGAGAAATTTAAGCTCTAGGTTTTTCTTTAAAGAGTAAAACTTTGCCAGGTATGCATGCTCCATCTTCAGTATCCCCTCTCCAAAATCCTTCCATTTGTAATTTGCCGTCCTTCAAACTTATGACTAGTTGGGCCTTTTTATAACAAGCATACAAACCATCTGGTAAATGAACATCAACGATATTGGTTTCTTCAAGAAATACTATTTTGCCACTTTTAATCTCCCCTTTCACATCAAGAACTGTATATAAATCTTCAACCCGAGAATAGGTTCTTCCTTTAATTTTATTTCCGGTTTGGCTAATATATAATTCAAATTCATACTTACTTGAATAACCTCCTTCTTCTTGTGTGATTTCGCCCAACCATTGACCAGAAATATCTAATTTTCCCCCTTCATTTTGTGCAGTCAAATGCTGGAACGGAAAACAAAAAAATAATGTTATTATTATAGAATAGAATATTTTTCGGATCATAATACGCAATATATCAAAACCATAGATTTAAGGAAAGTATTTTTATAAAAATAGCAAAAAATTAACGGATTGAGGAACATTGCGATTTCAGATATACATGGTTGTAAAAAGACTTTTATACAATTACTTCATAGCATTGATTATACTAAAGATGATCATCTATTTTTATTAGGAGATTACATTGATCGAGGTCCTGATTCAAAGGGAGTAATCGATACAATTTTAGAAATGCAAAGAGAAGGATATACGGTTACTTGTTTGAAAGGTAACCACGAAGCAATGCTTTTAGAATCATTAAAAAGAAATGATTTTCATTACACTAGAAATTGGATGTTTCATGGAGGTCAACAAACTGTAGAAAGTTTCAAAGTATCTACAATTTCTGAAATACAGCCCAACTATATTGATTTCTTACAAGATTTAGAATATTATCACCTTTTAGAATCTCACATTATAGTACATGCCGGACTCAATTTCTCTTTAGGAAATCCATTAGTAAACCTGCATGCAATGCTTTGGGAAAGGAATTGGTATAGTAAAATAAATTACAATTGGTTAAAGCACCGTAGAATTATTCATGGTCATACTCCTTATAAAACTGGAGAGATCAAAGAAATGCACAAAAACATTAATTTACTTGGAGCCATTTCAATTGATGCAGGTTGTTGTTATTCATCACTAAACCATCTTTGTGCCTATGACTTTACAAATGAACATCTTTATTTTCAGGAAAATATAGATAAGTAACAACTATCATATAGTAAATTTATTCTATATTTCGTTAGAAATGAATTAGTTGTAAAAAAGTTAATTCTCCTAAAATGTGACTTGATTTACCATAATAATGTCTAAATTAGTAATAACATACACAATTACTTATCTGAAAAGCTCAACTTTCAGAATATATAAAATGTGGTACTATGAGCAAAGACGGGAAAAAATACAGAATTGACCACCATTTATCTAAGATAGAGGATCAAGAAAAGAATCAATTTAAGAATAGGATTATAATTGGAGTAACTTGCATATTTTTTGTAATAGCTTTAATCAGTTTATTATATCCTAAACAATCTAATACTCATACAGCTTCTAATGAAAAATCAGCAATTTCTGCAGTTAAGGCTATACCTGTAAATCAAAATTTTAACCAACCTAAAAAGAAAATCGAAACTGCTGAAAAATTTGCAGATAATATTAACCCTAAATCAAAAGAGGAAAATAAGTCAACTACAAATAAAATAAATAAACCCGCTAATTTCCCAGGTGGCAAAATGGAAATGGAACGTTTTTTAAAAGAAAATGTGATCTATCCTCAAATAGCACTAGATCGTAAAATTAGTGGGAAAGTGAATGTAAAGATTAAAATTTCTCCTGAAGGAAAAATTCTAAGTAAAAAGATAGTAAAAAGTCTTCAGGAAGAATGTGATAAAGAAGTATTAAGAGCTATTTCTTCTATGCCTGACTGGGATCCAGCCTTAAAAGATGGTAAAAACGTTACAAAATCCTATATTATCACAGTTACTTTCGATCTCCCAAAATAAATTACGATATTATACATTACTGTTTTAATTTTTCTTTTGAGATATAGATGTTTATATATCTTGTTAATTCCCAATAGGATATCGAGCTAAATTATTGTTATAATAATTGAATTGAACATTCTTATTTATGGAATAATTTATTTACTTTAGGGTATCTATTTTTATAGATACTATGAAAAACTAAAACGAGGAGCATGTCAACAATTGAGAAATCAAATCAAATTGATCATTATTTAGAACAATTAGATCAAAAGGACAATGAAACATTAAAAAAAAGAATTGGCCTTAGCATAGGTGCAGGTCTTATTGTTCTTTTAGGTATTGGATATGTAAATTATTCTCCTAGTAGTAATAATCAACTCACTTCTGATCTAACAAAAGCAATTCCAGCCAGTAATGTTGAAGTCAATATACCTCCTTCAGAAAATAGCAATCTAATTATAAATGATTATCTTGAAAAAGAAGAAACTGAAGTTATAAAAACAACGAATTCTACCAATATCATAAATGAAGGCCATGAAATAGATCCTACTTTCTCCAAAAAAAATGAGAGTCCCGCTATTACTACAAATAATATAAGAACAATAACACCTCAGCAAAGAACTCAAAAACCTATAAATAATAATTCTAAACAGAAAGAAATTCCAAATTTTAATTCTGAAAGCACAGAAAAACAAGAAATTGTTGAAAACAATAAACCTGCTGATGTGATAAATAAAACTGCTTCTCCAACACAAACAACTAATCGCATTATTTCTCAACCTTTAGCTAAGACTTATACTACTGCTAATAAGCCAAGAACTATAACTCCTATTTCTAATAAGAACACATCAGTCTCAAATAATAATATAAACACTACTCCAACTGTAAAAGAAAATCCAGCTTCTACTGAAATAGAAAAGGAAACCAAGAATGAAATTGTAGAGATTCCAGAAAAAGGATTAGATAAAAAAGCTATTGTAAAGTCTCCTTCTTTTCCAGGAGGGTCAAAAGCTTTAAAAAGATTTTTAGGGAGGAAAATTAATTACCCTTTATCCGCTATGGAAAAAAATATTGAAGGTGTAGTTAATGTAAGAATTTTAGTTGATAAAACTGGTCAAATAAAAGATAGTAAAATTGTTAAGGGGTTAGGATCAGGTTGTGATAAAGTCGTTTTAAAAGCTATGGAGAAAATGCCAAAATGGGAACCTGCAACAATTGATGGTGTTCCAATAGAAAAACATTATATTTTATCAGTATCAT
>JAHDFV010000067.1 GCA_020627985.1 Saprospiraceae bacterium | reverse complement strand
TGTATTACAAGCACTTACAAATCATTTTAACATTAGTTTTTAAATCACTTCATTACAAAAATATAATACTTATTTCCATTTTACGAAATTTAACATCATAGTTATCACTTTAATTAATTGAAATAGATGATTCCCATGAAAAGAAGCCTTTTATACATTGTTTTATTTTTAAATTTTTGGAGTTGCCAGCCTCATTCTGAAACTGTAATTAAAAACAAACAAACAGATCATTCTTCTGCAATTCCTGACGGAGAAACTTTGGAAACTATTGAGTTATCTGATACCGATAAAAAGAAGATATCAGATGGAAAAGGAATAGAAATTCAACAAATAGAACTTTCGCAAATTGAATATTTCTTAACTGAAAATGAAAAGAAAACTTCTTTATGTTATTTATGGTCATTAGAAGATAGAAACAATGAAAAAGCATTTGCATCTTTAAAAGAATTGTCAAATAAATTTTCCAATCCATCCTTACAATTATTGGTCATTAATGTAGATGCTAAAGAGCAGCATTTAGAAGTGAATTCTTTTATTCGTCGATCTGGTTTAGATGCTGCATTTTATCAATATCATTTTTTATCTAAATTGAATCCAACGCTTTTAGGCATCCGAAATGAAGGAGATGTTCCTGCATATTTTATTTATAATGCCATTGATGAAACAGGTTTGTGGTTTAATCAGCCTATGGATGTCAATGAGTTATATGTTATGATTCAGTCATTTATTATTTAAATTAGCCTATGAAAAAGATAGTATTGGGAAAGATTGTCCTAATTAAGACAACTTTAAATCTTACTTTTATCGTATCTTGCAACTAAATCAATGTTTTAGATGTTAAACTACTGAAACGTATAATTACAATTAATATTAAATACATATTTACAATGGCTTTAGAATTCACAAACGATAATTTCAAGGAAACGGCACTAGATTCTGACAAACTAGTTTTAGTTGATTTTTGGGCAGAATGGTGTGGACCCTGTAAAATGATAAGTCCTCTTATTGATGAATTAGCAACAGACTATGAAGGTGATGTTGTAGTAGGGAAAGTAAATATTGATACGAATGCAGAAGTTTCTGCTCAATTTAGAGTTCGTTCAATTCCTACAGTTATTCTTTTAAAAGATGGTGAAGTAGTAGAAAAATTTGTAGGTGCTCGTTCAAAAGCAGATTATGTTGCTGCTATTGAGAAGCATCAAGTTGCGTCGTAAGTCGCATTATACATAATTATAATACCTTGTTTTGTAATCATTACGGAACAAGGTATTTTTTTGTTCTATACTTTCACTTGCTATTGGTAATAAGAATTTGGATATTACCATTCTAATATTCATGAAATGAGTTTACTTGACGAACAATCCGTCCGAAATCTGGGTAATTTGGATCTTTTAGCCAAACAAGTGGTTGAAGGATTTATTATTGGTTTACATAAAAGTCCATTTCATGGATTTTCAGTTGAATTTGCAGAGCACAGATTATATAATCCAGGAGAATCTACCAAAAACATAGATTGGAAGGTTTATGCTCGAACAGATAAAATGTTTGTGAAACGGTTTGAGGAGGAAACGAATTTGAGGTGTCAAATTGTAATTGATGCTTCTTCGTCGATGTATTTTCCTGAAGTGAATAAAAAGAGCGAATCGCACATTAATAAATTACGTTATTCTGCATTATCTGCAGCTGCTTTAATGAATCTATTACAAAAGCAAAGAGATGCTTTTGGTTTAAGTATTTTTGATGAAAAAGTACATCAACATACTAGATGTAAATCAAGTACCACTCATTATAGATTATTATTAACGCATTTAGATCAATTAATTGAAAATCCAGAACACAATCGTACTACTAATGCAGCGGCTGCCTTGCATGAAATTGCTGATAAAACACATCGACGTTCTTTAGTGGTTATTTTTAGTGATATGTTTGAACATGTAGGAGAAAACAGTGAATTGTTTTCTGCATTGCAACATTTGAAACATAATAAACATGAAGTCGTTTTATTCCATGTAACGGATAAATCGAAGGAGCAAGAATTTGAATTCGAAAATCGTCCTTATTTATTTGTTGATATGGAAACGGGAGAAAAAGTCCGTTTACAATCCAATCAGGTTAAAGATTATTATATCGAACGCATGTCAAAATATATTGAAGATTTACGATTAAAATGTCTTCAATATAGAATTGATTTTGTTGAAGCGGATATTAATAAAGGATTTAAACAAGTTTTACAAGCTTACTTGGTGAAGCGTTCTAAAATGACAAGATAGAATTAAATTAAAGAATAATACAATTGTTTTATTTTAGAAATAGTATTATTAATATTTAAATCAGTTTGCATTTTCTTTTTTGAATTTTCTCCAAACTTTTTTAATAATGCTCTATTATTATTTAAGGTAAGTATTGCATCAGCAATAGCTTTTGGGTTTTTAATGGGGATAACTAAACCATTTTCTTCGTGTGTAACTAGTTCTTTATTTCCAGGTAAATTGGTAATAATAGGAGTTTTACCTAGAAGCATGCCTTCAAGTATCGATTTCGTTAATGATTCTCTTTCTATAGAAGTAAGTATGACAACGTCACATGCTTTTACATAAGTTAATGGTTTGGGCATGTAGCCAAAAGTATGGATGTTTTTTGAAAAAGATGTTTCCTTAATTATCTCTTTATTTTCATCATTATCCATATTATTTCCGATTAAAATTAAATGAATATTTGCATTAATGGGTAAAAATTTAAAAGCATTTAATAGGTAATTAACTCCTTTAACTTTTCTATTATTAGCTACATAAATTACTTTTATCGCATCTTCTGGAATTCCAATTTCTGATAAATCTTTTTCCTGTATATCTTCTACCCATTTTAAATCATGTCCTTTATTGATTACAATTGTTTTAGTTTTATCAAAAAATAATTGTTGATGAAAATAATCTTCAACTCCTTGAGAATTACAAACTATTTTATTGACAGATGGATGTAGGTATTTTAAATAAGCTGTTGGATCATACCAATGAATGTGTCCAGCGGAGCCTCGATATAAAATTATTTTTATAGGTAATTTCTTTGCTGCTTGAATTCCATTTAAAATAGCTTTGCTATTGAATAAATGAAGGATGTTATATTTCCCTTTTATTATTTCGTTTCTAATAAATAATATTTCATTTCGATTTAATTTTTTTTCAGGGTGAAATGAAATTATTTTGATTCCTGCTGCTTTAAATTTTTTATTGTAAGCACATTCAGCATATGTCATAATCGTAATGTCCAGGCTTTGTTGAGCTAAACTAATAAATATTTCAGCCTCAGGTCTAACCGTTAATGTAGTCCGATAATCACTGATAACTAATATTTTAGGAATAGTTTTCAAAGAAAATTAGATTAAAACATTTCTACAAAATTGACTTCACTCAATTTTTCTTGATTTACACTTTCATATAAATTATAAATTAGACCATCTTTTAATCCTACTCCTGGAACTAAAATTTGATCTGCGCCTATTATTTTCATACAATGAATATAAATTTCAGATGCAGGAATAATTACGTCAGCTCTATCAGGATTCATTTTTAATAAATGGATTCTTTGATCAATACTGTATTGATTTACATATGCTTGCATGCCTTGTAATTCAGTTAGGCTAATGCTATTATTAAATTTTTGATTGGATAATTTAAAAAGCTTATTAATATTTCCACCTGTGCCTATTGCAGTGATAGATTTTTTGAAATTCTTTAATTCTTTTTTAGTCCATTTTTGAATGACATCAAATGTTTTTTTAGAATTAGCCTCATTTAATTTTCTGACTGAGCCTAGTTGAAAAGAGCGGCTAGATATTTTTTCTTTTCCTTTATAAATATTTAATTCTGTACTTCCTCCACCTACATCAATGTGAACATAGTTTTTATTGTCTAGATATGGAATTATAGCTTTGCTTAATATTTCAGCCTCTAATTTTCCTGGGATTAGATCTATTTTTAAATCAAAATAATTGGCTACATTTTTAAGAATTTCTTTGCCATTTTTAGCTTCTCTCATTGCTGAGGTTGCAGAAGCAATATAATGATCTACTTCATATAAATCTATCATGAGTTTAAAAGTTCTCATGAGTTTTTCGAATTTTTTTTCTGTTTCTTTTTTTATTAGCCCTTCTGTAAAAACATCTCTTCCTAATCGAAGAGGGAAACGAATGTATTCTAATTTTTTAAATGATACTAAATCATTATTTTTTAGAACTCTAATTATTTGTAGACGGATTCCATTAGATCCTATATCGATAGCTGCTAATATCATAAACGAATTATCATTTTATGAGGCAAAGGTATGAATTAAACAAATAAGAAGATAGTATTGAATTAATATATGAAATTTTTGGGTATCGTACAAAAACAAAATTTCTGTACGATGTATATGATCAACTCTAGTACTTTTGTTTAAAACATTTGTCAGGTGAACAAACACCTGACAAGGTAAAAGATGGACGAAGACCTAACATGGCGAAATAAAAAAATAAAAATAAATTTATAAATTTAAAACCTTTTGATAGTTTTTAGCTTCGATTTTTACTTCTTGAATTCCAGTTGTTAAAATGTAATGAATAAAACAACGAATTTTTTTATTTGGTTTTAATTCAAGTAGTGTTAATTGAGTTAAATAAAACCAAGAGCCTAATGCATAAGATTCGTTTTTCCATTTTTTATGATCTCCTTTCAGTTTAGAATTTTTAATGACAATGAATTCATTCTCTGTTTCTAACAATAAATCAATAGTTGAATTAAATTTCCGTTGCTCTTTAATTAATTGAATCGGATAATGTTTCATCCATTGAATTGGCGAAAACGTATGTTCGATCCAAGAAGTAAATTGTTGTCCATGTTGCGCAATATGGATATGATTTAATTTTTCTTCTAATCCATATCGTTGTACAATTGTTTCACTGGCTTCTAATTTATCATCATTAGAGTAAGTAGGTAAATCAAAAGATAAAAAGGACTGGATTACTTTTCCCATTTCGTAAGCTGAGATATCATCTGGTATAAGAATTGGATTACCTATATATTTTTGAGAAAGCTCATTTAATTTAAATTCGGCATTGAAATTATTTTTATCAGGATCGATATTATAGGTTAGTGTCGTAGGTATTTTACCTGACCTTTCTTCTTGACAATTAATTATTTCAAGTGGTCGTTCATGGAATTCTAAAATTGTTGGTACAATTTGAATATCTGAAAGTATAGGTAATACATCAAAGGATTTAGGATCCAAAAGAGCTTGACTTTCATTTTCTAAACCAAGGCTAATTCGATTTAACCAATTCATAGATTTTTTTCGCGAAGTAAAAACTAAATAATCTCTTGCTCTAGTCATCCCCACATACATTAATCGTGCATCTTCTGCCAGAGCTTTTTTAATCGAATTCTTTTTAAAATCACTTTCGTTTAATCGTTGAATCAGATGTGTTCCTTGAGAACGAGCACCATAAGGATGTTGCCAAAATTGAATGAAACGATTGGCAGATAAATTGCTTAAATCGACTTGATTGGATTCTGAAGATATGTTTGCTCCCCAGGTATTATCTCTAAGTTTATTTTCTAAACTGTGTAAAATAACAACAGGCCATTCTAGTCCTTTACTTTTGTGATAGGTCAGTACATTTACTGCATCTTCTTGTTCACTTGATCCTTGGGCATCTTTATCATTAGCAGCAAGATCATTTAACCAAAGCAAGAAACCTCCTAAAGATGAACCTGTATGCAACCGATTACAAGCATCTTCATATTTATCTGCAAAATGGCGAAGCATATCTATGTTGTCACAACGTTGTTCAGGGTTTCCCCAAGCAATAGCAATTCTACGTAAATCTAAATCCTCAATGATGAGATTTAATATTTCGGCACTAGAAAGTTCAATTACTTCATGTCGAAGCTCATCTAATCGTTTTACATACTTATTATTTTTCTCCCAATTTTCACCATATTTATCTACTGCATCTGCTCTTTCTTCCATCCATGCAATCCGACTATTTACAATTTCATGTAGTGGTTTTGATGAAGCCAAAAAAGTAATTTCAGCAACAGACAAGGAATCATATTGATTTAAAATATATTTAAGACATGCTAATACTAATTTAGCTTCAGGAGTTTGAATTAAACCATTTCTGGCAATACTGGCTTTTAATCCTTGATGGTGTAATGATCCTGCTACTTCTAAACATGAATGATTGGATCGGCATAAAACGGCAATATCACCAGCAACTAATGGTCTGAATTCATTCGTTCCTTTTATGTTGACATAGGGTTTTCTTTCTAATAACTCTCTAATGTTTTTGGCGATACAATTTTCCATCCAAGGGCGGCCAGGAGGTGTTTTTCGAGTTCCTTCATGCTCAAAATGCCAATGCATTAATGCTGTATCCATTTCTATGGGTTCATTTACTTGATTAGCTGAGTCTTTTGTTCTTTTGGGTTCAAGTATTATTTGATCGTCAGGAAGATCTTTGAAGGATTGAACGAATAAAGCATTACAAGCGTAAACAATGTCTTCTCGAGAACGCCAAGAAAACTTTTGAATATCTTCTGGTTTAATTCCTCCCGTTTGTTGTATGATGGCTTGCATCAATTCAGGTTCTGCGCCTCTAAATCCGTAGATGGATTGTTTGGGGTCACCTACCCAAATGGAATGGTTCGCCATTTGAGATAATTTCCAAAAAATTTCTAATTGAATCGGGCTGGTATCTTGAAATTCATCTACCATTAATAATTCAATTTCTTCAGATAATACTTCTAAGACTTCTGGATGATGTAATAGTTTTTTGACTTGGGTTTCCATATCGATATAATCGATTAAACCTCTTTTTTGCTTAAAAGTATTGTACTCTTCAATCGCATCAATTGCAATATCAAAGATTGAATGAATGAAATTTTTAATGTCTACTAAGAAATCTGGATGTTCTTCATGTTTAAGTGCGTATTCAATTAATTCTTCAACAATTCCTCTGCTTTTAGCTCCAACTTTCATTTTAGCTAACCCCACCCATTCATACCAAGAAAGGTGATCTCCTTTTTGCAAGGTATTTAGTGAGGTTTGTATTTCTTTTTTAGCTTTTTGCGTCCCTTGGGTTGTATCTGCTTCATTATCTTCTAAAGCATTTAATGTATCTGATAAAATTTTAATGAATTTCTCTTCAAACTCTTTAGCTGATTTTTTACTGGGTTTAGGTAATAGGGTAGATAATGTTTCAATGGATTTGTTTTTGCTTACTTCTAATTTAGCAGCATCAAAACCATTAGCTCTGGCTATATCAACTATTTTTTTTACATCTTGACGCCAATCATAGTTACCCATTCTAATTTTACGAAGAGACATTTTTTCAGTCAAAATCTCCATTTGTTCAACTCTTTCTAAGGTAAGAATTGTTGCAAGTGCTTGATTGAAAAATATTTCTTGATCTTCATCTGCAATGATGTCAACAGCAGGGGAAACCCCAGCTTCAAAGGCAAAGCGTTTTAACAATTTTACTCCTAATCCATGAACGGTACCAATTAATGCACCTGTTAATCGATCTGCTAATTCAGGTAATCCTTCTTCCAGTAATGTGATTCTAACTCTTTCTTCTAATTCTGCAGCAGCTTTCTTGGTAAAAGTTGTTGCAATTATTCCTTCTGGTTGTACCGTTCCACTTTTTAGTAATCGAACTAATTCAGTCATTAAACGGTAAGTTTTACCACTACCAGCTCCAGCAGAAACTATTTTAAGGTTCATATATTTATGATTGAGTAAGGCTAAAAGTAAATCTAAAATATCTAATTCTGGCAAAGATAATAATTTATCTATTTTGATTATAGATAAATTAAAATAAAGCAAAAAAGTGATAAGTTAAGAATTGATTTTTGGCAATAATAATTTGAATTGACTTCCTTCTCCGAGAATTGAGCTTACTTTAATTTCTCCATTATGAACCTTAGCAATTTTTTGGCAAGTGGCTAAACCTATTCCAGTTCCTTCAAATTCTTGATGTTCTTCTGATCTAATAAAGGGTTCGAAAATATGTATTAAATCCTTTTGAGGTATACCCAGCCCATTGTCTTGAACAGTGATAATGTAATTGTTTTCTATTATTTCGGAAGAAATATTTATGAAAGGTGTCTTTTTTTTATCAGTGTACTTAATAGCATTTTGAATAAGATTTTGAAATAATAATTTAATCAAATCTTTATCACCAATGATGTTTGGTAAATTATCAAAAGTGATAATTGCTTTTTTTTCTTCTATATTGTAATGAAGCAATATTAATACAGATTTGATAATTTTATTTAAATCGATTTCTTTTAAATCAATTTTTGAAATTCCAACTTTAGCAAAATCAGAAAGTTTATCTAAAAGAGATTCCATTTGTTCACTTGATTTTAAAATAAATCCTAAATACTCTGGATCTAATTTATTCTTTTTCTCAAGTAATTTTCCAAAACTATTAATGGTGCGAATTGGAGATCTTAAATCATGTGTTGCAATAGAAACAAAATTGTCGAGTTCTTTGTTTTTCTTTTGCAAAATTAAATTCATTTCGTTGTTTTTTTCATTAATTTTTTTCTCTAATAACAATTTTTCTTTTATGCTTTTAATCTTAGTAAGCATGTCGATTTTATTTCTATTTTTTTTATTACTTTCTTCTTCAATTAAATCATTTAATAATACGATTTGATCCATTACAGAAAATATATCATCTTTATTTTTTTTATTTTTTAGAATGCTATATTGTATTTTTAATAACTCTCTTTTTTTCTTAATTAATTTAGAATGATCAAATAATTCATAATTTTCTTTTATAATTTTTAATGCTTTCTCTTTTTGATCTGTTTCAATTAAGCACTTTGAATAATATAAAATTAAATCAATTTTTAAACGAATATCATTGCCTCGATAAATAATATCAAAAACATTATCTATTTCTTGTAATGCTTTTTTAAATTTTTTTTCTTTTAAATAAACGTAGGATAAATGAATTTTCGGATATAAACTTAATTGAATATTATTTATGTTTTTGGCAGTTTGAATAGCTTCTTTTAAATAGATTTTTGCTTCTTTACTTCTATTGTTTGTGCCCAATATAAATCCAGTATTAGAGAAGATGGTGATAAAATAATTAGGTTTCTGCTCTTTGTGATTAGTAATAACATCTGCAGCTTCTAAGTATAATTCAATGGCTTTGTCGGTGTCGCCTAATTCACTAAAAATTGAAGCAATGTTAGTTTTCGCCACAGCAGCCCCATCGGAATTTTTATCTAAAATTTGTAATGCTTTATCCAAATGGATAAATGCTTCACTGTAATCTCTTAAAGAAATAAGTAAGGCACTATAATTAATAGATAAAGTTGGAGGAATTCTACTCTTATTTATTTCCTTTGATATTTTAAATGCAACATTAAATTCAATTTTAGATCTTTTAAAATCTCCAATCCTTCGAAAAATTGCTCCAATTTGGCATAAAACTTCTAAAGTGTGTTCGTCTTTTTGTAATTCAAATTGATTAAGGAATTTTTCATAATGATCTATAGCTATTAAATATTGTCCTGAGTTTCGTAGATAATTGATTAGTTTTTCTAAAATTTGGACAGAAATCTCGTAAGATTCAAGAGTCAAACTTTCATTAAAATAAAGTATAAATAAATCAACATCATTCTTCAATAAGAAGCGATTGTTTAGATTGTATTTCTTTAAAAAATCTTGAAGCTGTTGAATCCTCAATTCTATGTTTTTCTCACTTAGGCTCACAAATAACTTAATTGCTTTTTATGAAATAGCTATAAATATTATTCCAATTTTTTCTTTGGGGTACATTTTAAGAAATCTGATGAGAGGGAGATCCAGCTATTTTCCATCCCAGAAAAGCCATTGGGATATAAGCCAAAGCAAGGTCTACAATCTCAAACCACAATGGAGCATTTAGCGATAAAGCCATTTGTATACCTCCTAACAAGAAAAATGCACCAACCAAAAGTGCTAATTTAATATGATGAGATGCCGCTATTTTAGAAATGATAAATGCACCAACTAAAGTCCCTAAAGCATGGGCTAGAAAAGGAAAAATAAAATGCTTGAATTCGAGCAAATGAATACTTGCTGCTAGCCCTTCCATGGAAGTTTGATCGATACCTTCTGGTGGGGGTATTATTTATAGGACCTAACATAATTAAAGAAGCATTGATAATTCCTCCTATGAATAGGCCAGTTAAGACTGCAAAAATATTTCTTATAATAGGATTCATAAAATGATTGGTTTTAATGAAACGGGATTTTCAAGATATGATTTTTTATTTCATTACACAATTTATAACAAAGTTAAAGTGACATTAAAATAAATTTACATCATAAAAAAAATAATAAAAAAACCAGTTAACAAAATTGCTAACTGGCAAATGAAGGTTATACAAGGACTAAAACAAAACACTACATCTTTATGATTTTCTTTATATTAGAATTATGATCATTAATATTCAGTTGTATTAAATAAATTCCTTTAGGAAGGGATGAAACATCTATTCTTTGTTTAAATTGTCCCCTAGGAAAATTCCCTAGATTATCGGAATAAATTTTTTGACCTAATTGATTTAAAACATTCATGATTACATTAGAAGATTCCTTAATTTCAAAATCTAAAGTTGAATAATTATGAGTTGGATTGGGATAAATTTTGAATTGAATTTCTTTTAATATATTTGCATTTATTGAAGTAGGTAAAGTAGGTGTATAAGAAAAAACGCCAAATCTATTATTTGCCCACCATAATGTACCATCATTGTCAAATTGAATTTTTGAGATTGATGAAGTTCCAGTTGGTACATCATCAATTCGTAAATCTTCCCATTCTTCATTTAACCAAGTAGTAACACCAGATTCATTTGCAAAATATAATTTACCATTTATATCGCTTTGGATATCTTTTACTCTATAATTTTCTACTTGATCTAATTGCCCAAAGAAAGGGTTTGACCATTCAGTGCCATCGTATCGAATGGCTCCAACTATATCTGCTGGTATCCATATATTTCCATTAACATCAAAATGAAAATCACCGTTTGGGCTATCATATGATGGATTGTCAGGGATAGAGAATGTATTCCAATTTCCATCAGTAGTAATTCTATGAATTTTATTTTCAAATCCTTCTGCGATCCATAAAATACCATTGTCATCTACTCCATGTCCCGTGATAGTGCCACCGATAGGAGAATTAAATGTATTGTATTCTGAAAAATCATCATTGTCCATAATGAAAATTCTTTCAGTAGTTCTCACATAAATTATCCCATGCGGATCTAATGCAAAACTGATGCAATATTCCATATTTATTAACTCCCAATCTATTCCATTATAATGGCGGAGTCCTGCACTCGTGCATAACCAGATATTATCTGTCGACAACCAAAGAATATCATTAATAATTTCAAAAACGGGAAAATTATCAGGTAATGGAAGGAAAGACCATTCACCATTAGCTTCTCGAACAGAAATATGATCGGTAGAACTGGTTACAAAAAACATGGCTCCATTGCTTCCTTTATGTGCAGTGTAGACATTATCAAATTCTATAGTTTGATTTGAAATTGTAGTTGTTGTGATTGTCCCATTATTATTATTAAGAGATAAATGGATATTATTATTTAACCATTGTTGATTTTGATTATCAATATAAAAATATGACGTGTTATTATTATAGGCTTCTGTCTGGGGGGTGTTATGAGGCGACCAAATATCATTTTCTAATTTGAAAATTCCATTATTTCTGGTATTTATATAAATAAGACCATTAGTGTCTTCTGTAATGCCTAGTATATTAGATCCACTTAAAGAAGAATCAAAGTCACTGATTTCATATTCAGTCCATTGGTTACCATCAAATCGACCGATGCGATCTAAATCACCAATAGAAATAATTTCATCATTAGAAGTAAAAAATAAATCTGCATCTAAATATGCTAACAACTGAGTTTGATCTGAAAAATTGGTCCAAACATCATTGCTAAATTTATAAATCTTATTGGATGCGATAAAAACATCTCCGTTTTCTTCTATCTCAATATCCCAAACGGCTCCAAGGTCATTACCTAATTCCTCTGTACCATATTGTAACCAGTTTTGGTTTTCTTTACGAAAAATTCCTTGAGAAGTTCCAGCCCATAAATCACCATTAGGTGCAAATTTTAAATCATATAATTTTATAGTATTAGGATTGAAAATACCTTCAGGAACTGTGATGTTTGTAAAATCAGATCCATCAAATTGAGCTAATCTTAAATCATAGGTGCCAATCCAAGTATCTCCATTTGGTGTTTGTGTGATGGTTTGGATATGGTTGAATGGTAAATTAGAATTTGACTTCGTGAAAATCGTTTTTTCAAAGGTTAATTTATTTATAACAACCAATCCATTGTCAGTAGCCAATAATAAATCATTACTGGTTTCTACTAAATCATTTATCTTTTGTTGACTTTGATGTGAAACCCATTCTTGTGCGGTAGACTGAATGAAAAAAGCATAAATAAAAAAGAAAATGGATAATAATCTTAATCGATTCATAATAATTGATTTAATAAAATAATTTGGAATTGACTTAGAAAAATAGCAGCAATAGCCTCTCCACAAAGACTATTGCTTATATACTATTTATTCGCATGTTGTAATATCATGGCTTTCTCTAAAAATAGATGAGTGGTAATTACCTTCTTCATCTATAAGATCAACTACAAAGTTTCCACATTTAAAAGTAGGAACTAATCTTGAGTAATTTCCAAAATTCAAATCTACAACAATAGTTTCACCTTCATAAACCCAATCGTTACCCGTTAGTTGAGGGTTTTCTGTCATAAATTCTTCTAAAGTAGGGAAGGTTCCATTGTCACTATAAATGGTGAATCTTTTGTTAGCTGTAAATTCATATCGAATTCCAGTTTCGAATCCAACGGGAACCCAACGACCTAAAATTGTTGCTTCAGTGGTTTCCATTCTAGGTTCTTCGTTTTCGCAGCTCATAAATGAAAGTGCTAATAATAATGCAATCAATAAATTTCTCATGTGAAGTAAATTTTGTGCTCGATATTTAAATATCCAGCTGTTAAATAATACTTCAAATCTATGATGATTAAAGAGCTTCAACAAGTAGAAAAAAGGTTATAAATAAGGTTTCTAAAATGAATTAATGGTTCTTTATGACATGATTTTAGTGTAAAATTGTTAGTTTTATGATAGGTTTCTAAAATATATTTAGTGAAAATTTCATCATCATATTTATTCGATTTAGTATCTAAACTCTCCAAATCAGAGAAACGATACATAAAAGTCCAAGCAGGATCTAAAGCAAAAGACTATATTCATTTGTTTGACGCTTTGATAGCACAAAAGGCTTTTGATGAAGGAAAACTGCTTAAAGATTATGCTTCTGCGAATTTTGTTAAACACTTATCCGTTAATAAACGCTATCTATATGAACTCATTTTAAATTCTTTAACTCGCTTTGGACAAAAATCATTTGAAGATAAAATATATGAAAAGATATCTGCTGCCAATGTTTTGATTGAAAAAGGAATGTTTCTAGCTGCTTATAATGAGTTAAGTAAAGGGAAAAAAATTGCAAAAAAATATGAATTCTACGATTTACTTTTAATGTTACTTAAAATCGAGAAAAAAATTATTATTGATTTAAAACGCAGGAAAGCGAATTTAAATATTCATGAAATTTATACTAACGAATTAGAGTGTTTAGATCAAATAAAAAATACGAATGAATATTGGTATCTTTTTCAGCAGATCGCTGAATTTCAAAAGAGCTATCAAAAAATTCAAAATGAAGATCAGCAAAAACAAATAGAAAGATTAACTCAATCTCCATTTTTTGACAATATAAGTCTTGCATCTAATTTTAGAAGCCGATTATATTTTTATCAAACGAAAGCGGCATATCAATTTACTTTAGGTCAAGTAAAAGAAGCTTACCACTACAATGCTAAATTTTTAAATTCATTAGAAGAAAATCCTCATTTCCTTCAAATTTATGCAGAACGATATTTAGCAACTTTAAATAATATGTTGATTGATAGTTTTATTATTGGAAAATTTGATATTCTAGAAGAAGGAATTAAAAGACTTGCAGAAACCGTGAATCGATCGGAATTCAAATCAATAAAGAATTTAGAATCAAGAGTATTTAGACAGCGATATTTATTATTAATCAATTGGAGTTTACGACAGAAAGATTATAAAAAATCTTTAGATTTAATACCTGAAATTGAAAAAGGCTTAAACCAATTTGGGAAGAAAATTGAAAAACATCATAGAATTACATTTTATTATTTAGTAGCATATTTACTTTTTCTAAACCAAAAATTTGAAGATGCATTGCATTGGAATAATTATATTATGTTCGAACCGAAAGAAGATGTAGTGAAAGAAATTTTTTATTTCGCTAGGATATTGAACATTGTTATTCATTACGAATTAAAGCATTATAATTTATTAGAATCTTTATTACTTTCAACACCAAAATATCTAAAAGCAAGAAGACCATTATTTATTACTGAGAAAATGTTATTTAGGTATCTAAGAAAAGATATCAATAGTATCAATAAAAAAGAAAAATTAGAATTGAAAAATGAATTTAGAAGTGAATTGAAAAATCTTTCAGAAATGACTAGTGAGAAAAGAGTATTTAATTATTTAGATTTGAGAATTTGGATGAAGAATAAATAGAAAATGAATTAATTCATTATTTATCATTTTGAAATTCAGATCGAATCTTCATTAATATTTTACCTAATTTATTTAATCCTTTTCCGTCACCTCCATCTCCCCAGTAGGAATCATTATTGGTGTGTTCAATAAGAGTAGCATTTTCTGTAGATAATAATAAAGTTTTCAATTCATCATGTTGATTAAATTTAGCTTTAACAGCAATGTACATGATTGAATCTTTTACTTTTTCCCAGTCTTTTCTTAATTTGATTCTTCTCGTTCTACCTAGTTTTGCAGCCATCATAGGAGAAGCAGCTTTTCTTATCTTATTTTCGTGTGGAGTACCTTTAAATTTTTGCGCTTGGAAATAATGTTCTGATGTTGGCCAGATTTTCCCATTAATCTTAATGGGGTATAAGGCAAAATTAGGTGGCGATATATTTATACATGGTAATTGTGTAA
>JAHDFV010000066.1:3961-15402 GCA_020627985.1 Saprospiraceae bacterium | reverse complement strand
TATGTTAATATTTTAGTTGTATTACCATATGTTAATATTTATTCTTTTATTTAGTAAGCAATTCACACACAATATCCATTTTTTTAAATAGAAGTTTTTTAAAAATACTACTTGATTTTTTAAGAAGTATTTTGTAGAAAATGATGCACAAAAACTTAGTTTAGCGATCAACTAAGCACTTAATACCTATGTGCATTTTTCTCACAAAAGATGTTTTTAAGTCAAGTTTTATTTGAAAGATTTCAAATAAATATCAATGTTATGAAAAAAATATTCACTCTTTTTTTCATCGGACTATTGTCTGTATCTCTTACTGCACAAAATTCCACATTCGAAAGATTTAATAACTCTAACAAAAAAGAACTTAAGGATATCCTATTAGAATATTCTCAAGATGGATTTGTACCTACGCTAAAAAGTACGAGAGTTGATCAGTTTAACAGATCTCATTCAAAATATTTATACCAAAAAAATGGTAATTTCTTAGAAGGAATAGATTTGAATATTCATTTGGATAAAGATTATAACGTTTATTTAGTAAATGGTATTAAATTAAAAGGAAAATCTTCGAATACGAATTCAAATGTTTCTGAGGAAAAATTACAAGAAACAATACAAAAGTTTATTGGAACGACTTCATATAAACTTAAAGATAAAGACAATAACTCTTTCAAAAATTTGAAAGAAATACGAATATTAGATTATGCTAAATTAGTTTACTATTCTGAAAAAAATAGTTATGATCTATCAGATTATATTTTGGTATATCAACTAGATGTATTACCTGAAAATAAAGTCGGATCTTATCAATTTATTATTTCTGCAAAAACTGGTGAAATATTAAAACATAAAAGTAATCTTCATTCCTGTAATAGTTTAAATGTTAATACACATCATTATGGTAATCAAGAAATTTTTGTCGATTATGATGGGGATGTAGCAAGTTTACATGATGATTGTAGAGGTATTACAACGCATACCGTTGATGATATGGCATATTCAAACCCAAATATTCCTACATCTGATAATGGATATGTTGATTTAATAACCATGCAAGAAAGAGGAGTATTAGATGCGCATTATGTTGTAATAGAATCTTACGATTGTTTTGAAGAAAAATATCAATGGATAGGATTTAATAATGAACCATTTGAAATTGATAATTTTTATATCTCTGATTTAGATAATGCATTTTTTGATCCAGGAATAAATGCATTAGCTTTTGGAGATGGACAACAAGTTATGGTGCCAAATACTATTACTGAACCCCTTTCTACTTTAGATATTGGTGGACATGAATTTATGCATGGTGTCATCAATAATACAGGGAATCTTTTTTACAGTGGAGAATCTGGTGCCTTGAATGAATCTTATGCAGATATTTTTGGATTAGCAGTTGAAAGACATACGACAGGTGGGTATGATTGGGTTTTAGGAGGGGAATGTACAGCAGGAAATATTGGTTTAAGGTCTTTTTCTAATCCGAATGCATATGAAGATCCTGCTTGCTATGGTAATGGTGCCATTTTTTATTCAGATACAGAATCGGGAATTCCTACAGATGGCTTTGGTGTACACACCAATAGTTCTGTAATGAATCATTGGTTTTATCTTCTAGTGGATGGTATTGCAGGTACAAATGAATTTGGTTTTGTTTATGATATTGAAACAGCTGCGGACTTAACAAACATAGCAGGTGATGATTCTTTTGATGTCATGACCGATCTTTTATTTTTTGCTTTGATTAATAATTACGTAGGACTAGGAGCTAATTTTAGTAGCATGAGAGAAGCAACGATTCAGGCTGCTCATGATATGGGACATTCCTGTGCATTTAGAGAAAATTTAAGAGAAGCATGGGATGCCGTTTGTGTAACAGGAGATAATGGTGATTGTGTTATTACACCCGATATATCTGTTATTGTACCTGCTGTACCTTGCATAGGAGAAATATTTCAATTTTCTGTTATTCCTCCTCATGATTTTGAAACATATTCTTACGAATGGAATTTTGGTGATAATACAGGTATCCAAACTACAACAGTCAATAATATAGAACATTTTTATAGCCAAGCAGGTACATTCACAGTAACCGTTGAATTAATAGATAATTCATTAGCGAGTGGAGAAGTAGTTGGAATGGATTCTTATGTAGTATCGGTAATTGAAGACTGTGAAATAAACGGTTCTGATGATTGTCTTTTAGCTATTGCTAATAATAGTATGGATTTATATTGCGATGATGAAACAGTAATATTTAGTATCGGAGAAAATGTAGAATATGATCCTTCAACTCTTGTTTGGTTAACCATATCTGGCCCAAATGTAGATTTAAATTCTCCTTCTCCAGGTACTGGCTCAGAAACTGGATTTATTGAATTAATCCCAAGTACTAGTAATATTTTAGAAGCAGAATTAGTGTACACTCCTTATACGGGTAATCCTAGTGAAATACCGCACGGTACATATGAAATTCAGGCATGTGTCAATTGTACTGGAAGTAGTAATCAAGTTTGTTCGATTACAGAAATTATTGTTGGTGGAGATGTAACACTTGCAGCTTTAGAAGATGATGGAAGTGGTACTTTAACTATTTGTGATGAAATTTTTCTACCGATTGAACATCCTCAACCTGGAGAATCTGTGACTGTACATGTTACATCTTCGGATTTATTTATTGACTCAGATATTAATTATCAATACGTACCAGATACTGGAGGAGATCATGGTATTTATGTAGGAATGATCGATTACCCAATTTCAAATTCTGCATTTTGGAATGCAAATAATATAGCTCTTTTTGAAATTTATTATACCATATCTAGTGAAGAAAGTGGCTGTATTCAAACTTCTAATTCAATAGAAATTAATATAATAGGTACTGAATATCATGAAGAATCTATTCAAGGTGCAGTTAACAATATTGGAACTTTTTGCTCAGGAGAAACAAAAAGATTGAATGGTTCTTCTCCTGGTAAAGCAAATTGGGAATGGGTAGTCATTAGTGATCCTCCCACTTCGAATTTTATGGATCAATATGTGGCAACAAATGGGATAATAGGATCTGGTACTGGAGGGAATGGTGATGTTGATATAACGTTAGACGTAGAAGGTTTTTATAACTTCGAATATTCCGTTACTGATCCAACAAATACATGTGAAAGTCAAACGATTTCTATACAATATTATTATAATCCTTTAGAGGTGCCTCTTCCGCTTAGACCCGACCAAACGAATATTGTTGAATGTGAAGAAATCACTGAAGAATTTACAGTTAATCTTCAATTAATAAATGGAGTAGAAAATAATGTAGTTTACTTTTCAGAATCAATAGATGATCATGTTGATATTACAGGAAGTGAATTTAACCCAAATGGTAGTTTAACTGTTGCGCCCTTAGCTGGTAATAATGCTGTAGTTTTTCCTTCTACTCAAAGAATTAGAATGGCAAGATGGTTTGCAACAAAATATATTTTTGAAATAAATGGAAATCCTGGGCTTCTTTTAGAATTAGAATTTAATGATACTGATTTACAAAATAGAGGTGAAAATAGGATTGCAACTGCTAATAATTTTCTGAATAATATTGCTAATATAGATTATACCTTAATGGATTGTTATGCAGCTAATCTTGATGTAAACTTATTTTCATTAAATGTAACCACTTTAACTCGCTCTGGTGCCCAAGTTGAAGTATTATATGATGGCGAACTCATGAATTGTAGTGTTGACTTAAGGCCATGTTATAGATGGTTTGATCATTTAATATTCAATGGTAGTGTACTTGATTTAGATGAAGACAATGATTTCTTCTGTAGTGAATCAGAGAATGTGGCAAATTTAAGTTCATTTATAAATGATTATACCAATTCAACATTAATAGATTATAATATAATTGCTTTTGAACTTCCTATGGGATCAACAATGAACCCAACAGGCATCACAACCTATTTAAATTTCGATGTAGTTGGGACGTATAGTTTTTTAATACAGAAACTATCCATGGATGATGTAGGAAACGTTATTTGTTGGGATTCTGATTGGTTAGAAATTGTAGTACATGATAATATTGATGTTTTTGTTCCCAATGAAACAACGGGTTATTGTCCAGAAAATGCTTTCAATTTAACGGGAATTATTTTACCTCCCGATACAGGCTTAGGAGGTTCTTGGCAAGAAATCAATTGCCCAGGAGGTAGTTGTGATGCTGTTATCATTGATCCCGAAAATATAAATACACTTGTTTTCTTACCTACAAATTCCTGTGAAGAAGTCTATACCTTTAGATGGACAATCGATGGTGTAGATTGTGATCTTTCTGAAAGTTTTACGATTACAATTGCTGATGATGAAACATGTGATTGTGGTGGCTGTGTTAATCCTGAATTAGTAGATATAGTAATAGATTGGGAAAATGGAACGGCTTCTGATTATAACGTATCAATTACATATTTAATTCCTTTTCCTGATTATGATCCAACAACAGCTAGTGTAGATATTAATGGTTACAATGTAAGTTTAACCAATGCATCAATGGGAGGCAATTCTGGTTTCGAGATGACTTGGGAAGGAACGGTAACATTCGGTCCAGAAATTGATGCAAATACATTATTAGAAATCTTAGTTAATTTCAACTCTGAGTTAATTTGTGAAAATCTTAGTACTGGTTTCCCATGTACACCTTTAGGAGAAGAGTTGATAGAAGGTTCAAGTCCAATTTGTGGTTTATGTGATTGTACAACATTAGGTGATCCAATTATTTCAAATGTCCCAAATGATATTATAATAGGATGTATTGAAGAACTTCCTGAATTACCAATTGATATAACAGTTGATAGTGATTGTGATGTAGTAATAGAATTTTCTGAATCAAGTGATCAAGATCCTAATAGTACCGTTTGCGAACATTATTAGTATACGATTACAAGAACCTGGACAGCTACAGATGAATGTGGAAATGTGGTTGTAGAAACACAAGAGATTGTATTAGAAAATACAGCTGTTCTTGCTACAACAAATCAAAATGTTAGTATTGAAGACATGACATTAGAATGTGATGACTTTATACCCAATGTCAATCCGAATCAAATAGTTTTTGAAGGCTCGTGCTTTGAAGAACATGAAATCACATTTGAAGAAGTTAATACAGTTGATGATTGTTTAGGAGGAACAGTTGTAAGAACTTGGGAAGTAACAACTCCTTTTTGTGGCGTAATATTTACTCATGTGCAAACAATAACTGTATTACAATGTGTACAAGAAATGTATACTTGGGTTTTACCTGATGATCTCACAATAGGTTGCGATCAAGATTTTCCTCATTATTCAACATTAAGTCCACCTGTTCAATTACTTGATTCTGAAGGGAATTCATTGACTTTTGGAGCTTCATATAATAACCCTAATAACAACGGGTGTGGGGGAGGAGTAAGAACTTTTACTTTCTCAAGAAATGATCTTTGCTTTCCTAATCCAACAGCTACACTTTCTATTACTAGAGAATTTGATCAAATTCCAGCAGATTATTCAAATTGTGAAATTGATAATTTGGTATTTGAGACACAATGCGATATAGATTTCCAAGCAATAAATGATTGGTTAGTTTCAACAGAAGAATTTTTAGAAAATAACGATTGTGCAACTGATCTTTGCTTTAATAATATTAATGCCACTTTTAGTGAATATGATGAAGATCAAGTTAATCAACTTATTTGTGGTAATTTAATTGATAATATATATGAATTTGATTTTTCAGTAAATGATGGCTGTGGTAATATTTCAAATGTTCCAGTTAATATTAGTATTACGAATTACGAACCATTAGATGCTATTGTTTTACAAAATTTACCTACTGAAACAGAACTATTTTTTAATTGTGAGGATGTAATACCTGAGGCTCCAATTGTTACAATGTCTGGTAATAATTGTTTAGCCGAATTAGTCTATTCAGAAAATTCAACTCAAGCGCAAAGCCCAAATTCCTGTAGTCATTATAACTATACCATTACTCGAAATTGGACAGCTGATGATATTTGTGGAAATATTACTTCTTTTACTCAGACCATAACTGTAGTTGATATAGAAGAACCAATTGTGGATCAAGCTTGTTTTGATAATATTCAAACTGATTTTTATTTTGATTGTGTAGGTGATATAACTTCTCCTGATGAATTAGAAGCTATTGCTTTAGGTGTAATTGCTGAGTTAGAAACTTGTGTAACGGATAATTGTTCTGAAATAATAAATTTTGGTACAGGAGATAGCTTTGCTAGTTTTGATAATTGGGGTTGTTCAGTAGAAAGACTTTTCTTAATCTTTTTATTTAGAGATCCATGTAATAATTCTACTGAAATATTTTATATCAACTTTTACTCTGAAGAATTCCAAGAAGATTTTGAATTATTAGGTGTGCCAGATGATTTAACATTGGCTTGCGATGAAAATATTCCTGATTTACCAAATGTTACTATTGCGGGTTCTTGTAATGATGATTTAGAAGTCACCTTATCTACAACAACCAATTCTTTAGGCGATTGCTTTCCAACAGAAATTATTCATACTTGGACAGCTGGTCCTGATGCCTGCGGTGATTATGCTACAGAAGAACAAATAATAACTGTCCTTCCTTGTGAGGAAGAGACATATACTTTTTTAAATGTACCAGAAGATTACACTATAGATTGCTTTGAAGATTATCCTAGTTTGAGTATGATCTCGGGGTTAGTGCAAGTATTAGATTCTGAAGGAAATAATGTGGGTTTTGCAGTATCATCAAGTGGAACAGGAAATATGTGTACAGGTGGATACAGAACGTATAATATCATAGTTCCACAGGAATGTTTCCCAAATGTCATCGAATCTTTCACAATAACTCAAACAGGAGAAAACCCCATTGTACTAATTACACAAGCAAATGACGTAGTTGTAGATGAAGCAGAAGATGTAGAAACACTTTACAATGATTGGTTATTAAATAATGGAGGTGCTCAGGCAGAAAATCAGTGTACTGATATTACATGGACGAATAATGCACCAGTATTAATTGAAGAATGTGGAGAAATGATAGTCGATTTTACGGCTTCCGATGAATGTGGTTATTCGATAACCAGTACAGCCACTTTTGAAGTAATTGGATGTTGTAATTGTGATGAATTGGAAGACCCTGTTTTTGTGAATATCCCAAGTGATATTACGATTCAATGTGATGAAGAAATTCCTTCAATACCTGGAAATATTAGTGTGCAAAGTGAATGCGATGCTGAATTTACATTTACAGAACAAAATAATCAAGGAGGTAGTAGTTTCTCTTGTAATTTTTATAACTACACCATTGTTAGAGAATGGACAGCAACAGATGAATGTGGTAATACAACGGTAGAAACACAGATCATAACTGTAGAAGACACAGAAGCTCCTCAACCCAATATCGAATGTTTATCTAGTTTACAATTAGAACATCATTTCGAATGTATCGGAGAAATTTCATTATTTGAAATAGTGAATATTGTTATTGGTTTAATTCCAGACATAAGAAATTGTCATGCAGATAATTGTTCTCCTTTTATTAGCCAATCTTTTGATTTTAATCTCTTTACTGATTTTAATGAATGGGGTTGTACTGTTGAAGAATTGTTCGTAGATATGACGCTTACTGATTTTTGTGGTAATGCAAGTGAAGCAGTTAGAATCAACTTCATTATAGATAATCCTATTGGAGAATTAACACTTAACGGTGTTCCAGATGATATTACAGTTGATTGTGGAGAACTGATACAAGTACCTTTAGTAACGGTAGCAAATGCTTGTAGCGAAGGCTTACAGGTAACTTTTGAAGAAGTAAACAATGTTAAAGATGAATGTGAAGGTGGTGAAATAATTAGAACATGGACAGCAGGCCCTGATGCTTGTGGTAATATCGTAACGCAAGAACAAATCATTACGGTTTTACCTTGTGCTATTGATTATACATTCATTAATGTTCCTGATGACTTTACAATAGAATGTAATGAAGAAATACCAACACCAGCTTCATTAGGAGTAGAACTTATTGATGATGAAGGAAATACTTATACTTATCAAACGATTACGGATTCTAATATTGAACCATGTATAGGAGGGACGGTAACATATTGGGTGTATCGATATGATAAATGTACATTAGTTTGGGAAACCTTTACCATTACGCAAGCTCCAGACGAAACAGGTCCAGATGTATCAGAATGTGAATTACCAGATTTACTTTTCGAAACGGTTTGTGATGTCACTTTTGCAGAAATAATACCTTGGCATTTTTCTAACTTACAAATTTTACAAGCTTGTGCAGTTGATGCCTGTGATAATAATTTCACCATTGCGCATGGTTTTATTTTCTCGGAATTTCAAATGTTACTTTGTAATGAATTAGATGAGGATACTTATGTTTTAAATTACTTCCTCACCGATGATTGTGGGAATACTTCGCAAATTGGAGCGAATATAATTATCACAAATTTACCTGATGATAACACTCCAATTATTGATCCAATGGCATCTGATTTATCAGTAGATATTAATGAAGATGTCAATACTTTATATAATGAATGGTTGGATAATAATGGTGGAGCTGATGTTACAGGGCACTGTACAGCGATCAGTTGGTCAAACAATGCCCCTTCCATTCTTCCAGAATGTGGCGAAACAATTGTAGAGTTTACAGTAACAGATGCCTGTGGAAATAATGCTTCAACCACAGCTACTTTTGAAATAACAGGTTGTTGTAATTGTGAAGATGTTGAGCCTCCAGTGTTAGTAGGTGTGCCGCCAAATGCAACATATGAATGTGATGATATCATTCCTGTACCTCTTGTTACTGCACTGAGTGATTGTGATGTTGATGTTACGTTCACTCAAGTTTCTGGTCAAGCTGAAATTACAACCTCGTGTAAACATTACAATTATGTAATTATTAGAACTTGGACAGCTACAGATGAATGTGGTAATATAACTACAGCATCTCAACAAATTACAGTTCTTGATACTCAAGCGCCAACTGCTGATCCTGCTTGTATCGCTTCTTTACCTTTAGAACAGCACTTTGATTGTATAGGTGATGTTACTCTTGATGAAGTAGAAGATATCTTCGCTGAACTTATACCTGAAATACAATCTTGTTTTGAAGATAATTGTGATGAAACATTAGAAGTACAATATGATTCTAATTTTGAATCCTTGTTTGAAGAATGGGGTTGCTCTCAAGATGAAATGATAGGTTATGTAAGATTCAGTGATGAATGTAATAATTGGTCTGATTGGATTAAAGTTTACTTCATTATTGATGAATTACAAGATGGATTTGAAATAACAGGTATTCCTAATGATATCGTAATTTCTTGTTCAGATGATATTCCAGCACCAGCTAATGTTGCAGTTGAAGGCTCTTGTACTGATGATGTAGAGATTAATTACGAAGAAAACATTATTGATGAAGGTCCATGTACAGTAACAACAATAAGAAGAGAATGGACAGCAGGTCCAGATGCTTGTGGTAATACTGCTTATGGTAGTCAAACTATAACCATTTTGCCAGATACTGAAGCACCAACCATTACTGTTCAAGCCATGGATGCCACATCAGAAGAAGATGAAGCTTTAGCAAACATTACGGCTTGGTTAGCGAATAATGGGGGAGCAGTTGCAACAGATAACTGTTCAGAAATGACATGGACGAATAACTTCAGTGGAACACTACCAACAGAATGTAATTATGAAATTGACATCACATTTACGGTTACAGATGAATGTGGTAATGTCAATACAACAACTGCAACATTTATCGTAGAAGATAATGTAGCTCCATTCTGCTGTGATTGTGATATTGTTTCTGCTCCAGTTTTATTAGGTGTTCCTGCAAATGCTTCTTATGAATGTGATGAAACTATTCCTCAACCAGTGGTTACGGCGCAAAGTGATTGTGAAGTAGATATAGTTTATACAGAAACATCTGATCAAGCAACAAGTACCAATTATTGCGAATATTATAATTATTCAATAATAAAGACTTGGACAGCAACAGATCAATGTGGTAATGTAACAACGGCATCACAACAAATTACAGTAGAAGATACTCAAGCACCTACTGCTGATCCTGCTTGTATGGCGTTAATTCCTTTAGAATATCATTATGATTGTAAAGGTGATATTACTTATGATGAAGTATCCAATATTTTCTTAACCTTGGTTCCTGAAATTCGAGCTTGTCATGAAGATAATTGCGATGAAACAATAAATTATCAAACAACAGCAAATTTCCTTTCATTATTTGAAGAATGGGGTTGTTCTGAACAAGTGATTACAGGCAAAATAAGATTCAGTGATCAATGTAATAACACTACAAATTGGATTGAGATTGACTTTATTATTGATGAGTTACAAGAAGATTTAATTTTAGAGGGCGTACCTGAAAATTTAACTCTTGAATGTTCTGATAATATTCCAGATCCGCCTGTAGTTACTTTAGAAGGTTCTTGTACAGATGATTTAGAGATAATTTTTGAAGAAAATATCTTTAATGAAGGACCATGTGATGTAACAACTATAAGAAGAAAATGGTCTGCTGGTCCTGATGCTTGTGGTAATACTGCAGTAGGGTATCAATCGATTACAATTCTACCAGATACGCAATCTCCAACAATAATCATACAAGCCATGGATGCCACATCAGAAGAAGATGAAGCATTGGCAAATCTTACAGCATGGTTGGCGAATAATGGTGGTGCGATGTCAACAGATAATTGTTCAGAAATGACTTGGTCTAATAATTTCAATGGTACACTTCCAACAGGTTGTAATTATGAAATTGTTGTTACATTTAAAGTTATTGATGAATGCGAAAACCCAAGTTATACTACGGCAACATTCATTGTAGAAGATAATGTAGCTCCATTCTGTTGTGATTGTGATATAGTTGCAGCTCCAGTAATTATAGGAGTGCCTGTAAATGCAATTTACGAATGTGGTACAGATATACCAGTATCTAATGTTACCGCACAAAGTGATTGTGAAGTAGATTTGGTTTATTCAGAAACTTCTGGACAAAGCAATGATATTACTTCATGTAAACATATTGAATATATCTTAAATAGAACCTGGACAGCAACAGATCAATGTGGTAATGTAACTACAGCAACGCAGCAAGTTCTCTTTGAAGATACTCAAGCACCAACTGTAGATCCTACATGTATCTCTTCCTTACAATTAGCTTATAATTATGAATGTAAAGGGGAGATAACTCAGGAAGAGATTTATGTACTAATTGAAAATTTAATTCCTCAAATTGAATCTTGTTTGGTTGATAATTGTTCGTCAGTTTTAGAAAATGAAACATCTTCGAATATTGAGATAGATTATGATGAATGGGGTTGTACGATCCATGAACTCTATTCCAAAATAAGATTTAGAGATGT
>JAHDFV010000066.1:2233-3861 GCA_020627985.1 Saprospiraceae bacterium | reverse complement strand
TTCCAATCGATTACTATACTTCCAGATACTCAAGCTCCAAGTATTGTAACTGAAGCTATGAATATAAATTCTGATGGTATAAATGCATTAGATGACATCAATGAATGGTTAAGTATTAATGGTGGTGCACAAGCGACAGACGATTGTACAACGATTACTTGGTCTAATAATTTTGATGGTACCTTACCGAACCAATGTGATTATGAAATTGATATCACCTTTACGGCAACAGATGGATGTGGAAATATGAGTCAGACTACTGCATCATTTATAGTATCTACAGATGGTAATGTTTGTTGTAACTGTAAAATGTTGGATTTAACAGGCTTTGATATTATTGATTTAGTGATTCATCCAAATATTGATGCAAATGGTTTAATTGATGGTCAATTAGATAATAATGGAGATCATGTGATCCAAGATTGTGCTCCAACAGAAAATCTACCTGATTTAGATAATGATTGGGGTGAAATTTGGCCAAATCAAGATGATCCTCCTGTTGAAAGTATATTGGATTTAGAAGCAATTTATGCTATAAATACTTTATATCTATTTGATGGAAAAGGGCCAAGTGAAACTTATGCACATCTAAATCAAACCTTTGATGTTTACTATAGTTTAAATGGAACAAATTGGATAACATATTATTCTTTCGTACCTGATGATTCAGACGTATGGCATATTGCAGATAGTGATGTATTACCTCAAGTTGAGGCGCGATACTTGAAATTCAGAATGAATCATAATGAATATCAAGTAGCAGAAGTAGCAATATGTGCTAATTGGGTCAGTGATGCTCCTTTTGCACCTGAAGCTCCAATTAATTTAGCAGTAACACCGAATATTGATGGTACAGCAACATTTACATTTGAGACAGGAGGCGAAGATTGTCCGGAAGGTACAACATACGAAGTAGAAGTATTTACTTCTGATTGTTGTTCGAATACAGTACCTGGAAATGATACAGAAATAACATCAAATAAATTCGTGCCCATATACTCATCTGATATTTGTTTTGATGTTAGAGTTCGTACAATTTGTTCAACGGGTGAAATTTCTGAATGGTCAGAAATTTACGAATATTGTCCTATTAAATTGGCTTGTCCAGTACCAGCAATTTCAAATTCTGATTGTATAGTTTCAAGTACAAATTCTTCAATTACATTGTATTGGAATGCGGTGACGGAAAGTACATTATATGAAGTAAGGCATCGTCAAGTAAATGGACTTTGGGCAAGTACTTATACTTCTGATAATTACAGAGAGTTAACAGGTATTCAAAATAATTTTGATTATGAATATCAAGTACGATCTAAATGTTCAGAAGGTTGGGGCGAATGGGCGGAATCTGTTTCTTATTTTGCAAAATGCGAATATAGAGGTATTAAAGAAGAAGTGAAGGCTATGAGTCGTTTAGACCAAAACATTAAAGTTTATCCGAATCCTACAAATAGTGAATTAAATGTTGCAGTTGGAATGGAAAATAATAATGGAATAGCGATTGAAATTCATGATTTATTAGGACATGTATTGTATGAAACAACCTTGAATAAAGGTGAGCAATCAATACAAATTAATTTATCGGATTATAATACGGGTACTTATATGTTAGTCCTTAAAAAAGGAGA
>JAHDFV010000066.1:0-2223 GCA_020627985.1 Saprospiraceae bacterium | reverse complement strand
CGATTTGTAAAAATAGATTAAACGTAAATATTTAAATTTAAATGCTCTGTAGAATAATTTTCTACAGAGCATTTTTATTAAAATTGTTAAAAAAGGAAATGAAGATCTTTTATGAAAATGCTAGAAATTTATATGATATACTTATAGGAGAATCTTATGATTTTAAAGAGAAAGATTTAATTGTTATACCAGATGAAGAATTAAATTTAATACCATTTGAAGTACTAGTCTCAAACGATCATCAAATAAATAATGATAAGTCTGCTTATCATAAATTAAAATATTTAATTCAAGACGTCAATATATCTTATCTTTATTCAAGCCATTTACTTGATAAAGTTAAAGAAAAGCCTAAAAAAGATGATCGAGAAATATTTATTGGTGTTGCTCCAAAATTTGAAAATAATAGAATAAGTAATTTAGAAAGTAATATCTCTGAAATAGAAAATGCCTATTCATTTTATAATGAAAGCGGGAAAATATTATTAGGTAGAAATGCGAAATTAAATTATTTTTTAAATGAAGTAAAGAATTATAAAATAGCTCACTTAGCTACCCATGCTATTTATAATGATAGAATACCTTTAGATAGTAGAATTGAATTTGCTGATACATCTTTGCATATATATCAGCTTTATGCAATGGAACACAATCTTGATTTAGCTATTCTTAGTGCTTGTGAAACAGCAACAGGGAAACAAAATAAAGGAGAAGGTGTCATTAGTTTATCTAGAGCATTCATACAATCGGGGTGTTCGAAAGTTATAGCGAGTTTATGGTCTATCTCAGATAAGAAAACAAGTGTTTTGATGAATGATTTTTATAAAGATTTTTCGAAAGGAATTCCTTCACATCAAGCACTTTCTAATGCAAAAAGAAAATATCTTGAGGAAGCAATGACACAATATACACATCCTTATTATTGGGCGAGTATTATTCAAATAGGTGCAGAAGAAAATAAAAGTAATAAACTACCTCAGTTTTATTATTTAATACTTTTACTAAGTATTGTAATTGCTGTTTTTATTTTTTTAAAATAAAATAATTATTTTTAGAATTTACAAGCTTTTTTACCAGCACCATCTTTTCCAATACCTAACTGAAGATTACAATAAGAATAAATTTCTGTAGAATAATTCACAAAATCTATGGCAGCTACATTAGAAAGACAATGCTCGTCTCAATTTTTATCTTAAGTAAATAAGAAGGGTTTGTATTTCTATAATAAAAATGAATATTTTAAGCTGAATAGAAAAAATATTTTCATAGAAAGTAATATGGCAGATTAATTCATCAATTACAGGGATTCTCTAGGGTTTTATTTACACAACAATGAATTTCAACTCCTTCATAAATTGTCCAAATACAAAATGAAATATAAATAGTAGTTGTATCATCTAATAGGCATTCATTTAATGAGATAGTATTATTGTCTTGTAATTCAACTTCGAAACTATTGCCATTTTCTGATATGACATTAATGATGTTATCAATATTAAATGAAGATTGATCAACATCAAAACCTGGTGTATCAGTAGTGATTTCGAGTTGAAAATCAATATGACCATTTTCACAATTCAAATTAACGATGTTTGTTTCAGAATCTAAAATTGGACAATTTTCAGGAAAAGGAGGAACTTGTATAACTATTTCTAAATCACAATAAGGATCTGGTGTATGAATCGTAATAGTAGATTCATCTACACCAAGAATTGGAATCTTAAATTTCAAAACAATTATATTACTTGTTGTAAGATCAAGTATATCAAATGATGTAGCTGTACTAGATTCGAAAGTAGATGGGGAAATAGGAGGTGTGTTACCACCTGAATTAAAGGTGAATAAACCACTATAAAATCCCGTGTAAAAATCTCCAGAATCTAAAGTTAGAAAACTAATTTCACCACATAGACAATCATCACTTCCGTCTGAATTTAGACAAATGACTTCAAATTCAGTATTAATTTTGTAATTCAATTTTTCAGCATTCATCATGGGAATGAAAAAAAATAACGAAAGAAAAAATAATAAAATTCTGGATGATTTTTTTATATTTTTATTTTTCATTGGGTAGTAAGATTAATTTTTGGAAATAGGCTTTCTTGCCTTTTGCTTTTAATCTAATAATGTATGTTCCTCTAGTTAAATAATTTACATTCATATTAAAAATAGGTTGTAAAAAATCTACTTTTTGAGTCAGCATTATTTCACCATAAGAATTCG
>JAHDFV010000065.1:12885-15462 GCA_020627985.1 Saprospiraceae bacterium | reverse complement strand
CAAGTGAAGGCTGTGTAACAGATGAATTTTAAATTGGCGAATAAACCAATAATAATGGCAAAAAATACGATTAAAAAGAAAAGAAAAAACGGAAGAACTACCATCGTCAAAAAAGAGACGATTACAGGAGCTGAAGCGGTTTTACGTTGTTTACTTCAAGAAGGCGTTGACACCATTTTTGGATATCCAGGTGGAGCAATCATGCCCGTTTACGATCAATTATATCATTATTCTGATCGCATAACTCATATTTTACCACGTCATGAACAAGGAGCAACACATGCTGCCGAAGGTTACTCCAGAGTGACCAGAAAGACAGGCGTTTGTATGGCAACTTCTGGTCCTGGTGCGACCAACCTCGTTACTGGAATTGCAGATGCAATCATGGATTCTACTCCAATGGTTTGTATCACTGGTCAAGTTTTTAGTAAAGTATTGGGTTCAGATGCTTTTCAAGAAATTGATGTTATTGGTGTTACCATGTCCATTACCAAATGGAATTATCAAATTACGAAAGCATCTGAAATACCTGAGGTATTTGCTAAAGCATTTTATGTCGCCAATTCTGGAAGACCAGGACCTGTTTTAATTGACATTACAAAAGATGCTCAATTAGGGGAAATGGAATGGGATTATGAAAAAATCAATTTCATTCGTAGTTATTTGCCACATGCTAAACCACAGAAAGATCAATTAGAGGCGGCAGCGGCTTTAATTAATAAAGCAAAAAAGCCTTATATACTTGCTGGGCACGGCATTCTAATATCAAAAGCCAAAAAAGATTTTATCAAATTCGTAGAAAAAACAGGTATACCTGTTGGTACGACTATACATGGACTTTCTTCTATTCCTTCTGATCATCCTTTAAATATGGGAATGTTGGGCATGCACGGAAATTATGGTCCTAATATTAAAACCAATGAATGCGATGTTTTAATTGCTATAGGAATGCGATTTGATGATCGAGTTACTGGAGATGTTTCTCGATATGCAAAACAAGCTAAAGTTATTCACATAGAAATTGATGCATCAGAAATCAATAAAAATGTATTTGCTGATGTTCCTTTACATTCGGATGCAAAATTAGCATTAAAGAAATTATTACCGCTCGTAAAAGAAAAAAAGCATACGAAATGGGTAAAAGAATTTCATGCTTGTGATAAAATAGAAAAAGCAAAAGTGATTGATGAAGCTTTATCGCCTACTAAGGATGGTAAAATGAGAATGGGACAAGTGGTAAAAGCTGTTTCTGATCAAACCAATGGTAAAGCTATCGTTGTAACGGATGTAGGGCAACATCAAATGTATGCTGCTCGATATTATAATTATCAAGGAACAGATCAATGGGTTTCTTCAGGTGGTGCGGGTACTATGGGTTATGGATTACCCGCTGCATTTGGTGCAAAATTAGCAAAGCCTAGAACTGAAGTTGTTGCTTTTATTGGAGACGGTTCATTCCAAATGACCATTCAAGAATTAGGCATGTGTGCCCAATGGAATGTGGGTGTAAAAATAATTCTATTAGATAATAATTATTTAGGAATGGTACGGCAATGGCAACAATTGTTCTTTGATAAAAGATATTCTTCTGTTGCTTTAGAAAATCCTGATTTTATCACCATAGCAAAAGGCTTTGGTGTTCCAGGTAAAACCATATCACATACAGATGAATTAGAAGAAGGTATCCAAGAAATGTTAAAAACAAAAGGACCTTATTTACTTCATGTTATGGTAGATAAAGAAGATAATGTTTTCCCCATGGTGGCAAGCGGTTGTTCTGTTTCAGAAATCATTTTAACGCCTAAAGAAATTAAAAAGAAATAAAATGGAAAATCAAGAATTTACGATCACCATATTTACTGAAAACAAAGTAGGTATTTTAAGTCGAGTGGTTACCGTTTTTACAAGAAGACACATTAATGTTGAAAGTATTGTCGCCTCGGAATCTTCTATTAAAGGAATGTATAAATTTACAATAGTTGTAAATGTCACTGAAACTGTTGTTCGTAAATTAATCGGACAATTTGATAAACAAGTCGATATTGTAAAATCATTTTATTATACCAATGATGAAATTGTACAACAAGAGATTGCATTGTACAAAGTTTCTTCAGAAGCTTTCATGGATGGAGATAAAATGGAACAATTAATTCGTAAACACAATGCTCGTATTCTAAGCATAGAAAAAGAATACATTGTTATTGAAAAAACAGGATTAAAAGAAGAAACAGAAGCATTACTTCAAGATTTAAGGATTAATGGAGGAATTTTCGAATTTGTAAGATCTGGAAGAGTGGCAATTATAAAACCGATGGAACGTTTAAATACTTATTTAAAGTCCATGCGTGCATTTTACATTGAAAACTAAAAAGTTTCCAATGTAATCCTATTAAAGAGAATTAATAAAAAATATAAATTATTATGGCAAAGTTGAATTTTGGTGGAGTTGAGGAAGAAGTAGTAATGAGAGAAGAATTCCCATTAGAAAAAGCACAAGAAACCTTAAAAAATGAAACCATCGCTGTTATCGGTTATGGTGTTCAAGGACCTGGGCAATCTATGAACCTTAGAGATAAT
>JAHDFV010000065.1:0-12875 GCA_020627985.1 Saprospiraceae bacterium | reverse complement strand
GTTATTGTTGGACAAAGAAGTCCTTCAGCTTCTTGGGATAAAGCCATAAAAGATGGTTGGATTCCTGGAGAAACATTATTTAGTATTGAAGAAGCTGCTCAAAAAGCGGATATAATTTGTTATTTATTATCTGATGCTGCTCAAATTGCAGTTTGGGATACGTTAAAGCCTCATTTAACTCCAGGAAAAGCTTTATATTTTTCTCATGGTTTTACGGTTACATTTAATGATCGTTCAGGCATTATTCCACCTGAAGGAATCGATGTAATCTTAGTAGCACCAAAAGGATCTGGTACTAGCTTAAGAAGAATGTTTGTAGCTGGAAGAGGATTAAATTCAAGTTATGCTATTCATCAGGATGCAACAGGAAGAGCTAAAGAAAGAGCTATTTCTTTAGGAATCGGCGTTGGATCTGGTTATTTATTTGAAACTACGTTCAAGAAAGAAGTCTATTCAGATTTAACAGGTGAAAGAGGTTCTTTAATGGGCGCTATCGCTGGTTTGTTTGAAGCACAATATGAAATTCTTAGAGAAAGAGGGCATTCTCCTAGTGAAGCTTTTAATGAAACCGTTGAGGAATTAACTCAATCTTTAATGCCCTTAGTAGCAGAAAATGGAATGGATTGGATGTATGCCAATACTTCTACTACTGCTCAAAGAGGTGCTTTAGATTGGAAAGGGAAATTCAAAAAAGCAGTATTACCCGTTTTCAATGAATTATATGATAGTGTTGCTTCAGGACATGAAGCGCAACTTTCAATTGATTCAAATAGCCAACCTGATTATAGAGTAAAACTCGAAGCAGAATTGAAAGAAATTCGAGAATCAGAAATGTGGAGAACAGGCAGAGTCGTAAGAGGATTACGACCAGAAAATCAAAAAGAAAACGTTTAAATTATATTAGATAACTACGGGAATTTCTCTCGTAGTTATTTTTTTCGCTTATCTTCAATCTATGAAAATTCTGACGGATAAAAACCTTATGATCCCTATTGAAAACATATATCAAGCCAAGGTTAAATTAAAGGATATTGCAAGACATACTCCTTTGATGTACAATCATTATTTGTCAGAAAAATATGAATGTGACATCTACCTTAAACGAGAAGATTTACAAATTGTCCGTTCTTATAAAATTAGAGGGGCGTATAATAAAATGTCTTCTCTTACTAAAGCAGAATTAAATAAAGGCATTGTTTGCGCTAGTGCGGGAAATCATGCACAAGGTGTAGCTTTAGCTTGTCAAAAATTAAATGTAAAAGGTAAAATCTATATGCCTGAAACTACTCCCAATCAGAAAGTAGGAAAAGTAAAACGATTTGGCAAAGATTTTATTGATGTTATTTTAATTGGAGATACATTTGATGATGCATATAACGAAGCCAAAAAAGATGCAGATTCTAATCAAAAAGTATTTATACATCCATTTGATGATGATAAAATAATAGAAGGGCAAGGTACAGTTGGTTTAGAAATTCTAGAAGATTCTAAAAGTGCAATTGACTTTTTATTTATTGGAATTGGAGGAGGTGGATTGGCTTCGGGCGTAGGGAGTTGTTTTAAGAAATTAAGTCCAGAAACAAAATTAATTGGTGTAGAGCCAGAAGGTGCTCCTGCAATGAAAATATCTATTGAATCAGATCAAATTATTGAGTTAGAAAAAATTGATCCATTTGTAGATGGCGCTGCTGTTCGTAAAGTTGGTAAAAAGACCTTTAAATATTGTAAAGAAATCATGGACGATTTTTTAACCGTTCCAGAAGGAAAAGTTTGTACCACTATTTTAGAATTATATAACGAAGAAGCCATTGTTGTTGAACCTGCTGGAGCATTAACCGTTGCAGCTTTAGATCTTTATAAAGAAAAAATAAAAGGAAAAAGCATTGTTTGCATGGTTAGTGGTGGGAATAATGATATTACCAGAATGGAAGAAATCAAAGAAAGGTCTTTACTCCATGAAGGTTTAAAACATTATTTCATTATCTCTTTTCCACAAAGAGCAGGCGCATTAAAAGAATTTGTCAATCAGGTTTTAGGACCCAATGATAGTATTACTTTTTTCCAATACAATAAGAAAAATAGTCGAGAAAGAGGTCCCGCTTTAGTAGGCATTATTGTCAATAAAAAAGAAGATTATTATCATTTAATCCAACGAATGAAAGATCAAAATATCGAATACACTTCTCGTATGGATAGCCCCGATTTATTTGATTTTATTACTTAGAAATATTCTAGAAGTATAACTTGCTTATTCTTTATAAATCACCCAATTGTGGACGTAATACAATGTCTTCCATTACAGCTGAATCACTTAATTCATAAGCTGCTTTTACCATAATGGCAATATCTTTCGCCTTCATCAAACGTGATTCTGGCAAATCTGCTCCTTTCCAAGAATTTGACCAAGTTGCTCCTGGTAATACTGATGATACTCGAATATTATAAGCTTTCATTTCTTCACGCAAAACTTTAGAAAAGCCAAGAAGCGCAAATTTAGAAATGGAATAAGAACCTCCATTTGGATAAGCAATTTTACTAGCAATGGAACAAATGTTAAAAATATGACCCGTTTTTGCTTCTTTCATGGCAGGTAATAAAGCTCTCGTTAAATTATAAGCAGAATAAAGATTGGTCATTAAATCTAATGTTCCTTCTTCCTCTATACTAATTTCTCCAGGAATAAATACACCCGCATTGTTTACAATGACATCTGCTTTCCCTGCTGTTTTCGTAATAAAATTAGAAAAATCATCTAATTCTTTTCGTTGACTAACATCTGTCTTTTGGGTAAAGACTTCAGTATTAGGATGAAGGGCTTTTATTTCTTCTTTTGCAACTGCTAAATCATTTTCATTTCTAGCGCAAATAAATATCTTCCATTCTCCTTCTTTTGCAAAGATATCTACAATCGCTCTACCAATTCCTTTTGTGGCTCCTGTTACAACTAAAACTTTCATATATATTCTTCTTTTAAGGAATATATTCAAATGAATGAATATCCTTGTAATTTATTTTATGTTCTTTTTTCTGATGTCCTATTCGATAACTTATACTTAATCCACTTACAGGTAACTGATGCATCGATTGTGATTCTAAACTTGGTTTTAATTGTAAACCTAAATCATCTGACATATTGAAATCTGATAAATGGGCATCAACAAATGCATCTGCGGCAATGATCAAATAAAAACCAAACAAACCCATATAAGACCGTTCTACTTTTCTTCTTTCGTTATTTCTTAAATTACGCAAAGCTGCATCTTCTAAATTACTTGTAGCAGCCTCCTCTATTGTTGTAGGATCATCATCATGCCGATATATATTTGCAGTCCTGAATCTTTTATATCGCCTTGTATTATATGCAACTAGATAAGTCAATCCACCTAAACCCGCATAAGCGATCGGAACTTTCCAATCCTTTTTATTATAAACTTGCCCTGAACCTGGTAGAATTAAAGACATTAATAATGCCTTTTTAGGTTTTGGTCTTTCATCATTTAAAAATAGTTTAATCTTAGCAGGAAAAGCTTTGATTTTTTTTCTAAAAGGGGTTTTTATCGTATCAGATCTAGTAAGAATTTCTGTTGTCTCTGAAATAAGAGGAATAGTATCTTGCGCAAAAAGTGCGGCAGAATATAAGGCTAATATGATTATGAGTATCTTTGTTCGCATATTTCGATAACGCAAGATAATCGAGTTTTGTATTATTTAAGTTAATTTTTGTAATGAACGAAGTTTTATTTTCTTTTGAGCCCAATACATCTGAATTATCAACCTATTTATTTTTAGGAATTGGTTTATTTATCCTCTGTAGCTTTTTATTTATTTATGCTTTAATCCAGAATAAAAAACTCCTACTACTTTTTGCAGGTTTTTTAGGAATTATAGCTTTAGGTACAAGTATCTTTTCTGGATTAACCCAACAAAAACTAACCACAGTACAAATTTATAAAAATGGAATTTCTACTCCACACGGCGAAGTAACTTTTGATAATATTCGGAGTATTAAAATGGAACAACTCAAAGAACATTCTAAATATCCTGTTCAAAGAGATGGCGAATTTATTACTATTGATACTGCTAATGTTATCTTAGTCGAAGAAAACAATGGTAAAATTCATTTATTATCAGAAGACAATTATCCATTAACGTCTATATACAAAGAATTAGCAATCTTAGTTAATCAATGGAGAGAAGAAAATCCTCCTGTTCATTAATTGCCAATTAAATAATTTTTCAAATCAGGATATTGCTTACTTAAAATTTCTGCATAAGTTTGATTAATACGTACTCCATCAATATATGCTGCGATGTATGCTTTGTTTACCCCTTCTTTTCTTAAATCATTCCTCATTCTTTGAGCGGATGAATAAGACCTAAATAATCCTACACAATATCTCAATATATCTCTTTCGGATTCCTTTTCAACCATTGCATCTGTATATTTAATAATGATATTACTATCATACATACTTTTCATTGCAGCAACCTGAACTTTATATGATAAGCCTTTTAGAGATCCATCATAAAAAGATCGTTTAAACTCTTTAATCCTTTCATTGACATCTGGTTTTTTATAAACGACATCAATGGCTGTATTCTCCATGCCTAAAAGTCTAAATTCTATCCTACGATTTAATTTTTTCCCCATTTTACTTTCAGATCCGTCTAAAGATTTATTCTTAGCTAATGGATAAGAAGAACCAAAACCTTTCACAATCACATTTTCAGATCGAACTCCATTTTTAATTAAAAAGTTAGCTGCTTTTTCAGCTCTTAAATATGAAAAATATAATCTAAACTTTTCAGGATCTGTATCATCAGTATGACCAGAGATTTCAACTTTAGTATTTGGATACTTACTAGTTATGTCAACAATTTTATTTAATTCAGAAATATTAGAAGGTGTGATAATGTTATCTCCTTCATAAAATAAATAATTTAGAATTACCTTCTCTTTTGCTACACTTACATTATTTGTATTTGTTCCTGTAGGTCGACTTGTAATTGTTGTTGGATTATTATCGGAGACAATTCCTTCATCCACTAAATTAAAAGCAGCAGGTGAAGAAGCATTCAAATGAGCCACTTGAACCGTTTTAAAATATCCTGCATAAATATCAAAACCTCCTTTTCCATCAAATCGATCAGAAGAAAAATATGATTTTAAACCATCTTTAGATATGGAGAAGTTAAGCTCATCTCCTGCAGAGTTAATCGGAGTTCCCACATTTTGTGGACTTGTCCATTCTTTTGAAGAATCTAAATAATCCGATTTAAAAATGTCAAAACCTCCCATACTCAAATTGTTATTGGAGCTATAAAATAAAGTCCTCCCATTTTTAGTTAAGAATGGAGCCTTTTCATCGAAAGGTGAATTAACTTGAGGTCCAAGATTTTCTGGTCTTGTCCAGAATCCTCCAGTCAATCTACGAGTAACATAAATATCCAAACCTCCATAGCCCCCTTCTCGATCAGAAGCGAATAAAATTATATCATCATTAAAAAAGAATGGATCTGTATCTCCTTTTTTTATTTTTACGGGACTGCTAAATTCAGTCGGAAAAACAATCGCTTCAGTGGTTCTTAACGTATCTGTAAAAATAGCGCCATCTTTAGTTGGATGATAACCTTTATAATAATATAAAACTGTTGCATCTTCACTGAATCCTAGAATTTGATCATTTCTGGAAGAATTAATCAAATTACTGAAAGGACGGATCGATGTCCATTCTCCATTAACCATTTGTGAAGAATAAATATCGCTTTTATATGTACCTAATATTTCATCACCTAAACCTTCCGCATCTCTTAATCCACCTGTATTTGCTTCTCGAATTGATGAAAAATATATCGTGTTTTCTCTACCAGGACTTACTATAGGTGCATAATCATCATAAGGTCCATTAATGATATTCCCTAAATTATCAACAATGGCTAATTCTTTATTATATACTATTTCACGAGCTGAAGCACATTGGCGAATATAATGCTTTGCTAACAATCGATATTTATCTCCTTTATCAGCTAATTTTACATACGTTTTATAGTAAGAAATTGCTTTTTTGAATTGATGTTTTTTATGGTTTAATCGACCAAGTTGGTACCAACTAATCGGTTCACTCCCTTTTTGATTCGCAACAAATAAAAGATATTGTTCAGCATTTTGAATATTCCCTAATTCTAAATAACAAATACCTAATTTGTATTTGATATCTACCTTATTTGGTTTTTCTTTCTGAATCTTAATATAATTATCTAGCGCATCTTTGTATTTTCCTTGAGAAAAATATAAATCAGCTGAAGCTTTTAATGTATTAAGGGATTGGCTATAAGCTGATTGACTTAAGCAGCATGCCCCTATAATAATCAGTAATATAAAACGGACAACCATATGAATGTAGATTGTTATTGGATTAGATATCTCATAAAAAATCTTCTGATACTCAGAAAATTATGTTTATTCTTTTAGTTTTTCGAAGGGCAAAGTTAAGCATTATTCATCAAAGCATGGATATAAAGGAACGGAATAAGAAGTCAATTTGTATGTTAAAAGCATCTTAAGGGAACAAATAAGAAAGGAATTGAAATATGGATTAAGATTTATAATCCATAATGTTGATGGTTTGGTTGCAAAATCCATAATCCCTTTCTTCATTAGAAGCTACGATTACTGTACGATTTTTCATAAATTTTTCCATCATTGAAAGGTACCATTCCATACCATTCACATCTAAGTTTGTTGTAGGTTCATCTAATAAAATTAAATCCGTATCTGATAATATGGCTAAAGTAAGTTTTAATCGTTGTTTCATACCTGAAGAGAAAAAACGTATTTCCTTGTCTTTATTTTTTTTGGATAATCCTAAATGATCAAAAACATCATTTACAGATAAAGCAGCGAGGAATGGTTTAAATTTTTGATGAAATTGAATGGCTTCTTTCAAAGAAAATTCCTCAATTAAATCCATATATGGCGCAGCATATGATAATTGTTGGTAAATAGTATCAACCTTAATTTTATGTGGATTAGAATGAATAATCTGCCCTTTGGATGGACTTAAATGTCCTGACAATACTTTCATTAAAGTTGATTTACCCGATCCATTGGGTCCTAATAACGCATATTTCTCTCCTGATTGGAATTCAAAATTAATTTCCTTGAATATCCATTCAAAACGGTATTTTTTACCTACTTGAAGGAGTGAAATTTTCATGATCCTAAACGGGTCTTCTAACGATTTGAGCAGTTAATTCAGCTTCAGAAACGATATTATTTCCTACATAAGCAGTTCCTTGCATCGTTACAATCCCTCTTCGAATCGGTGCTAATAAATCGAGTTTAAAAACAATCGCATCACCAGGTACTACTTTTCTCTTAAACTTAGCTTTATCTATTTTCAAAAAATAAGTGTCCCAATTCTCAGGATCTTCAACAGTTGATAAAGCTAAAATACCTCCAGTTTGTGCCATAGCTTCAATTTGAAGTACACCAGGCATTACAGGATTATTTGGAAAATGACCTTGAAAATATTGTTCATTAAACGTAACATTTTTTACCCCTACAACATGTTCGCTAGTTAATTCAATGATTTTATCAATTAAAAGAAAAGGAAAACGATGTGGTAATTTTTTTGAAATATCTACAACATCATATATCGGAGAATCAGAAGGATCATACGTTGGAATTCCTTTTAATTTCTTTTGTTCTCTAAATAATAATTTCAAGCGTTTGGCTAAGTTAACATTAGCAGTATGCCCTGGTTTAGTCACTATAATTCTTCCTTGAATTTGTTTACCTACTAAAGCCAAATCCCCAATCATATCTAATAATTTATGGCGAGCAGGTTCATTTTCAAACTTTAATCCTCCTTTATTTAGAATCCCTCCTTTTTCTACTTGGATATCTTCTCGACCAAAGCTTTTAGAAATACGGTCAATTTCTTCTTGTTCAGGAACTTCTTCAACAAATACAACTGCATTATCTAAACCACCACCTTTCACTAAATCGTATTGCATTAATTGAGTTAACTCATGTAAAAATACAAAGGTTCTTGCTGGAGCAACTTCTTTTACATAATCCGTATAAGCATTAAAATTAGCATATTGTAAGCCTAAAATTTTAGAATCAAAATCAATCATGGCTGTTAATTCAAATCCTTCTGCTGGAAAA
This sequence comes from Saprospiraceae bacterium, assembly GCA_020627985.1. Taxonomy (GTDB): domain Bacteria; phylum Bacteroidota; class Bacteroidia; order Chitinophagales; family Saprospiraceae; genus JAHDCE01. The sequence goes on along the minus strand of JAHDFV010000065.1, from coordinate 4,702 downwards.
ACAGATATTTCACTGCCTGTATCTTCATCTACATAATGAATTGGATTTCTGATCACCAGTACTTCCTGCTCTTTCTCCAACTCTTGAATACCTACTTCTAAAATTGAATTGACAAAATTTAAAGAACTACCATCTTGAATAGGTACTTCTGGGCCATCAATTTCGATTAATACATTATCAATATGCAATGCATATAAAGCAGAAAGCAAATGTTCAATTGTTGAAACGATTGCTTCTCCTTTTTTTATCGTTGTATTTCTGACTGTAGAACTGACATTTAACGCATCTGCTAATACAATAGGTTGTCCTTCAAGATCAATTCGTTGGAATTTTATACCCTGATTAGCTGTTGTTGGTTTCAACACCATATTCACAGTTTCTCCAGTGTGAAGACCTTTCCCTTTGAATTCTATTTCTTTATTAAGTGTTCGTTGGTTCATTAAACTGTGAAAAATTTAAACTTTTAATGCTACAAAGATATGTGTTTATCTGACATAGCCTTATGAAATGAAAATTATTCGATAATTAGATGTCAATTCTTTCTTTGAATACAAATAGAAGATGCAATTTTACGCCATGCTTTCTAAAATAGAACAATATCTAAACCGTAAATTAGAAAACCGAAAGTCTAAAAGCACTTTCAGGCAATTACCAGAAGAAAATCAAAGGATTGATTTCTCTTCTAATGATTATTTAGGTTTCGCAACTGATGGTTTATTATCTATAAATGCAGCATTAAATTATAGTCCAGGAGCGAAAGCATCTCGTTTAATTAGTGGAAACACATCATTTCATGAATCAGTAGAAAAATTCATTGCTTCTTATCATAATGCTGAATCTGGTTTATTATTTAATTCGGGTTACGATGCTAATGTCGGATTATTAGGTTGTATCGGTCAAAAAGGAGATACCATTATATTTGATAAACTTTGCCATGCTTCTATTTTAGATGGATTAAAAATGTCATTATCAAAAAGCATTGCTTTCGAGCACAATGATCTTTTAGATTTAAAAACTAAATTAGAACAAGCCGATGGAAATATTTTTGTAGTAATAGAAGGTATATATTCTATGGATGGAGATACTTCTCCCTTAACTGAAATTGTAAGTCTTTGCACTCAATTTGAAGCAGCTATCATTATAGATGAGGCACATTCAAATGGAATCTTAGGGAATGGAAAAGGTTGGGTTTCTCATTTAGGTTTAGAAAAAAAAATATTTGCAAGAGTGCATACTTTTGGAAAAGCAATAGGAGCTCATGGTGCTATCGTTTTAGGTTCTAATCTCCTACGGAATTACCTAATTAATTATGCAAGATCATTTGTTTTTACCACTGCGATACCTCCATCCAGTGTTGCGCATATAAAACAAGCTTACGAGATTTTACAATCTTCTGATCGTATTGACAAATTGAATCGTAATATTAAATTATTCCATGTTGGATTAAAACCGAAAGTAAAAGAAAGACTTTTACCAAGTTTTAGTCCCATTCAAAGCATCATATATAAAACCGCAGAACGAACTCGAAAAGATGCTTTATACCTTCAAGAAAAAGGATTTGATGTAAAGCCAATTGTATCTCCTACTGTACCTTTAGGTAAAGAAAGAATTAGAATTTGTATACACGCTTTTAATTCTAAAAATGAAATTCAATCATTAACACATGAATTAAATTTATTATTGAATGAATAAAAGAACATTTTTCGTTTCAGGCATTGGAACAGATGTAGGAAAAAGCATTGTGTCTGCTATTCTTGTTGAGACTTTACAAGCAGATTATTGGAAACCTATACAGTCAGGAGATTTAGATCATTCTGATTCTATTAAAATTCAAAAATTAATATCTAATTCTAATTCTATTATTCATCCTGAACAATTTAAATTAAATACTCCAGCTTCTCCTCATATTGCTGCGGAGATTGATGGGGTCTCTATACAGTTAAACGACTTTAATATCCCAGAAACGAATAACGATTTAATTATTGAAGGAGCAGGAGGCTTATATGTTCCGATTAATAATAATAAAACAATTTTAGATTTAATCATAGATTTAAAATTATCGGTAATACTTGTAGCATCTTATTATTTAGGTAGTATAAATCATACTTTATTAAGTATTAATACATTAAAAGATAAAAACATCCCGATAAAAGCGGTTATTTTTTCAGGTGAACCTACAGATTCAACTCGAGAAGTTATCGAAAAAATGAATCCTGATTTACATTATATTGATATCCCAAAAATCAATGAGATTAATAAATCTGAGATTAAAAAGATTGCAGAAAAAATTCAAATTTAAAAAGAAGAAAATGGATTGGATCAAAAAAGATCAACAATATATATGGCATCCTTTTACTCAAATGAAAACAGCAGGTGATCCTTTATTAATTACTAAAGGTAAAGGTGCGTTAATTTTTGATCAAAATGATAATGAAATTATAGATGCTATTTCTTCATGGTGGGTCAATGTACACGGGCATGCAAATAAATATATTGCTGATAAAATACATGAACAATTACTCTGTTTAGAACATGTTATTTTTGCTGGGTTTACGCATAAACCAGCTATTGAATTAGGAGAAAGATTATTAGCTTATTTACCCCATCAATCAAAAATTTTCTTTTCAGATAATGGTTCTACTGCTGTTGAAGTCGCCTTAAAAATGGCTCTACAATATTTTTACAATCTCGGAGAAGAACGAAAAACAATTGTTGCCTTAGAAAGTGCGTATCATGGTGATACTTTTGGAGCCATGTCAGCAGGTGGAGATGATGGATTTAATGAACCATTTAAGTCTCATTTATTTAAAATTGAAAGAATTGCCACTCCTACTCAAGGAAAAGAAAAAACAGCAGTTGACCAATTAAAAAAAATCATTCACGAAAATGAAGTTGCTTGTTTCATTTTTGAACCGTTAGTGCAGGGAGCTGGAGGAATGATTATGTATGAACCAGAAATTTTAGATGAACTCATTTCTATTTGTCAAGAAAATAATGTGTTGTGCATTGCTGATGAAGTCATGACTGGATTTTATAGAACAGGTAAAATGTTTGCTTCCAATTATCTGAAAAACAAACCAGATATTACTTGTTTATCTAAAGGTTTAACTGGGGGGACTCTCCCCTTGTCTTTAACGACCTGTAATGAAAAAATCTATAATGCATTTCTTTCTGAAGATAAAATGAAAACATTTTTCCATGGTCATTCCTTTACAGGGAATCCCATAGGATGCGCAGCTTCTTTAGCAAGTTTAGATTTATTTGAATTAGAATCTACTCAAAACAATATTCAAAGAATTGTAAACTCTCATCAAAAATTTGCAAAAAAAATCGCTTCCCATCCGAATGCTAGCCATATTCGACAAAGAGGAACGATACTCGCTTTAAACTTTAAAACAAAAACGGAAACCTCTTATTTCAATTCAATAAGAGATCAATTATATCACTTTTTTCTAGATCAGGGTATATTATTAAGACCACTAGGTAACGTCGTTTATATTTTGCCCCCCTATTGCATTACGGACAAACAATTATCTAAAGTCTATTCTATTATTGAAAAAGCGTTAAACGAAATCGTTTAAAAAGGCTTTTATAAGATAAGAATTCGGCAGATACTTGTATCTTGCAGCCATTAAATACATTTTACATTATGACAGAGCAGAAGAAAATTTGGAAAACGGAAGAAGTAGTTGAATTATATAACACTCCTTTATTAGACTTAGTCTATAAAGCTGCTACGGTACACCGAGAATTCAATAATCCGAATGAAGTTCAAATTAGTACTTTATTGTCTATTAAAACAGGAGGATGTCCTGAAGATTGTGGGTATTGCCCACAAGCTGCCCGTTATCATACTGGTGTAGAAAATGAAGGATTACTTTCTGTTAAACAAGTAGAAATTGCTGCTAAAAGAGCCAAACTTTTGGGTTCATCAAGATTATGTATGGGCGCAGCTTGGAGAAATGTAAAAGACGGTAAAGAGTTTGACCAAGTGGTGGAAATGGTAAAAACCATTAATGGTTTAGATATGGAAGTATGTTGTACATTAGGCATGATCAATGAAAATCAAGCACAACGCCTTGCAGATGCGGGTCTTTATGCATACAACCATAATGTTGATACTTCAGAAGAGTATTATAAAGAGGTTATATCTACCAGAGGATATGAAGATCGTTTAGAAACAATTAATAATGTTAGAAAATCAGGGGTAACTGTTTGTTCAGGCGGAATTATTGGTATGGGTGAATCCATTGAAGATCGTTGCAAAATGTTATTGACTTTAGCCAACTTAACACCACAACCAGAATCCGTTCCAATTAATGCTTTAGTTTCTGTTGAAGGAACTCCAATGGAAGATATAGAACCTATTCCAATTTGGGATATGATCAGAATGGTAGCAACTACACGTATTGTTATGCCAACAACAACAATTCGTTTATCTGCTGGAAGAACGACAATGAGTAGAGAGGGACAAGCTTTCTGTTTTATGGCTGGAGCTGCTTCTATCTTTGCTGGTGATAAGTTATTAACAACTCCCAATCCTGATATTTACGAAGATTTAGAAATGTTTGATTTATTAGGATTAAAACCAACAGACCCTTTTGCTAAACATCCACAACCTGAAACCAAAGAAAATATTACAGCACCAACAAAGGGTAAAGTTATATGGAGTAGACCTCAACATACTATTGAAATGAACTTA
>JAHDFV010000064.1 GCA_020627985.1 Saprospiraceae bacterium | reverse complement strand
CATTTTTGCCTTTTAAATATAACAACCAAGTATTATTTGTAGGTCTAACTACTCTATCTTGAAATTCTGTTGCTTTAAGTTGAAAATAAATTTTTGACAAATAATCATTAGGAGCATATACAAAATCATCATTTTCAAATGCAGGTATGTTATTCATTAGATAATCATATTTTGTAACATCTACTTCAACTGTATTAAAGCCTGATTGTTGAATATCATTTCCCGTCACTCCTACCCTTATTCGTTTTGCTCCCTGCACTAAAACCTTTTGTTTAACTACCTCTATACGTTCTTGTAAATCACCCGTTTTTTCTTTAAACGGTAAATAATGCAAAAATCTAGGAACATCCAATTGATATTTACTCCATCGTTTAGGAATAATTGATTGAAAATACCAATTAGACAATTGTCCAAGCCCTGTATCTTCTTTTTTAAATTTATATTCAATTACAGATCCCACCTTAACATCAGGTAAAGCAAATTTAATTCGACTTCTATATTTATTTATTTTAGTTTCATATATGTTATTTTTATTTAATTTAACTATTTTACCATCCGTTTGAATGGTCTGTCCTTTAATATTAGATATATTCTCTAATCCATTATTATGATAATAATCTAAAACAATATTAGCATTTTCAATTCCTGATTTTTTTAAGATTTTAATCCTAATATGATAGTCCATTATTGCAATACTTTTTGATTTTGAAAAATCAAATACTACTTTCCCTATCTCTCCAAGTACTACTGAATTTGCCTCTAAATCTTTATCATATGATTTCATTGATAAATCTTCCTTAGATACCTTTCCCCATTTCATTTTGTAGTCAGATATATCTTGAGCAATTAAGAAATAAGGAATAAAAGATAAAATGATAATGGTAATAAAATTAAGTTTCATTGGTTAAATTATTTTAAGCTTATTGTTTTTTTAATACAATTAATTCAGACGTCTTTTCTGATACTATTTTAAAGAAATCTTTTAGATTATTGAATTCATTTTCAGGAAAATTATATTTATTAAAAGCTAAGGAAATAATAACTTGAATACTTGTTTCTTTTGTTGAAACTTTATAATTAAATGAAGCACTTTTATCGGGTAATGCGATCGATATATTTTCTGGAATTTCTTCAATAGAGTATCCTTCAGGAATTTCTAAATTAAATATTATTTTATCTTTAAATGTATAGGGTAAATCTAATGGGTAAGTTCTTTCTTCTTTTTTAAAGACTTCTTCTAAACCATTCCAGTAATCATCAATTAGAACTGGAATATAAATTATTTCATTGGCTACATTTGCAAAATTAGGAAGATCAAAAGAAATTTCATTTACAAATTTTTTATCCGTTTCTTCTAAATTTTTAACTTCAATTTTAAAAATCTTTGCTGATTTATAATCTTCTTTAATAAATCTTTTGGCATAAGACTCATCATCTTTTTTATTCGCATAGCTATTCCTTAAAGATAAACCACTATAATTATCTGCTATTATTTGTAATTCTCCTTTTAATTTTCCTTCGGTATCTAACTTAGCATTCACTAATGAAATGACATTAGTTATTGGACTTTCTAATTCTACCCAAGAAATCTTTTCTCTTTCTCCAACATCTAAACCAACTCCATTTAATGCACTATATCGAATTAAACCAGGATTTAATTTAATACCAGAAAAATCTAACAGCATTTTTTCTCCTTCAATTTCAGCTTGAATGACTGTATGATTAAATTGATTTTGAATGGGATAAGAAAGAGTTAATTTTCCATTTGCCTTTGTACTAACCAAGATAGGACTAGAAGATATTCCATAATGATTTAATAAAGCAACTCCCATTAAATTCATTTCTGTATTATTCGCTTCTTTCTTTTCAAATGCCTTATTCAATGTTTTATCAGAAAATATAGAATAATAGCCATCCCATTTCACATTTGATAAAATAAAATCTTGAATCATTATTACTTTTTCTTTTTCTGATTTTACATTCTTAATATCGTTATCAATAGCTTGAATTAGTTTATTGTAATTTTTTTTATTGATATATTGTCTTCCAAAATGAGGGTTTAAATTTTTATTTTTCACATATTGCGCCCATGAGTCTCTCATAAATATAACTTTACCATTTTTGTTATATTCTATACGTTTAAGTTGAAAAAATACTTTTGATAAATAATCTGTAGGACAATAAATGAATTCATCATTTTTAAATGCAGGAATATCCTTCATTAAATAATAATAAACACCATTTTCTCTTTCTTCAACTATGTCATTAGTTTGCTCTTTAAAAGTCATATATTGTAATTCCCTAGGAACATCTACAACATATTTACTCCATAGTTTAGGAATATTTTCTTGAAAATACCAAACGGGCAGTTGCGAAAGACTTTTTATTCTCTTTCTATATTTATATTCGATAATAGAGCCTACTTGAACATCTGGAAGTGCGAATTTTATCTTTGACCAATATTCATTGGTCTCCGTTTCATAAATATTCTTTTTTTCTAATTTTATTATTGTACCATCTGGTTGAATCGTTTGCCCTTTTATATTAGATAATTTTTCATATTTTTTTTCATGATAATAATCAAGCTCTACATCCGCCAAATCAATACCTGATTTTTTTAATATTTTAATTCTAGTATGATAATATATATAAGCATATGGGGCACCTTGAGAAAAATCAAATTGTACTTCTCCTATTTCACCCAGTACAACTGCACTTGCTTCTGGATCTATATCATAAGAAGTCATGGCTAAATCTTTTTTAGAGATCTTAGCCCAATCCATTTTATAATCATAAATGTTTTGCCCTAGTAGAAATAAAGGTGCCGCAAAAAATGCAAAGAAAAAGAAAAGAAAACGAGTCATAGCCAGTTGTTGAATCTTAAATATTGGGAATATTCAAGTTGGGTTTTAATATATTTAGCTACAATATAACTATATTTTAAATAAAAAGGCAATCATCAAATGATGATTGCCTATAAGTCACGAGAAACAAAAAACTATAAGGGAATTCTTTATTATCGTTGATAATGTTTTTTAATTTTTAAGAACATTCACATCCATTGTTGGATATGGTATACCAATGTTTTCTTTATCAAATGCTTTCTTGATATTTTCATGCATATAAAAGAATACATCCCAATAGTGCTCACTCTTAGCCCAGGGTCTCACGGCAAAGTTTACAGAACTATCTCCTAAAGCTTCTACAAAAATATCGACTTCTTTATCATGTAATACATGAGGACAAGAATCTGCTACTGATTTTATCACAGATTTTGCTTTATCAATATCATCAGAATATCCTATTCCATAAGACATGACAACTTTAATTTCTCCTTGTCCTGATATATTCGTAATTGCACCATTGGTAACTGTACCATTAGGTAAAATAATCTTCTTATTATCAGGTGTTAATAACACAGTATTAAAAATTTGAATTTCATCAACAACGCCTACATTACCCTGAATATCTACTAAATCGCCTGTTCTATATGGCTTAAATAATAAGATCAATACTCCAGATGCAAAATGCCCTAAACTTCCTTGTAATGCCATTCCTACTGCAAAGGCCATTGCACCAATAATTGCGACAAAAGAAGTCGTTTCTACTCCAAACATTCCTGCTACAGCAACAATCAATGCTACTTTTAATCCTACACTTACTATTGAAGCTAAAAAAGGTTGTAAATCTCTATCCACATTATTTTTGGACATGATTGATTTTACAAATTTGACTACCCAGCCAATAATCATAAATCCAATAACAAGGGCAGCAATTGCCATTACTAAAGTTTTCGCCATCCCAAAAATATCACCTTGTAATGATTCGGGGATTTTTGCTAATAATTCTTCCATTCTGATTTTTAAAATTAAATATTTGTATAAAATTTATTCTAGCTGGTAATTAGACGCATCAAAAAACGAAAGGACACTCAAAATCACATGAATAATTGTGTTAATATATTTATATTTTTAAATCATTTTGTTTTATTAATACAATTTGTTTTATATTGCAATTATATTCTTTTTCATCGTTGAAATTATTCTATGAATCAGCAAAATTTAAAGTATTGTGAAATCGCCTTTTCGGCTAATGATTATGTAAAATGCAGTGAAATTTTACTTCAAATTTATCATTCTTGGATATCTGAAAATATTCCTGTACTTAAAAGTGATTTAATAAAAGCATTACAAATCATTGAAAGGCTAGTTGCACTTCCTGAAATAGAATTGTCTGACTATATCATTGGAATATTAGCAGAAGAGAAAGTCATTCTTGAAAGTACTTTTTCATTTGAATCTAGTAATCTATCCTCTTTACATTCTTTAGCAAATGATTTAAATGTAATTATCAATTATTTTGAAGATTACTTAAGTGGTTTAAATTCAACTCCTAGCCCTCTGATCACAGTCGGAATTGAAGCAGAAGGTAAATTCTGTTTTTATGAAAATATTTATGAATCTGTCGTTAATGAAATGGCTCTAGAAACTAAATAATTGGTCGTAACTCGTCATTATCCAGTTTTTGTACTTTGTATTCAATTCAATTTCATATTTTTATGCATCTTAACTTTAGATAGTATCATTCTATAGATCCGAAATTGAATTAAATTATGAAAAAATTACTTTTTCTTATTTGTGTTTTATCTTTTCTATTTTTTACTTCTTGTACAGAAATAGGCCCAACAATTAATCCTAGTGGTTCAAACCGAGTTGTATTAGTAGAAGAATTTACTGGTGTAAAATGTGTAAATTGCCCTGAAGGATCAGAACAAATTGAACAATTATTAGATATACATGGAGACAATTTAATAGCCGTGTCTATTCATTCGGGTTTCTTTTCTACTCCTTATCCTGAGAGTAATTATGATTTCCGAACTGAAGATGGAACAAATATTGAAAATTTACTTGGTCCTGCCATAGGATACCCTATTGCAACAATAAATAGAAAAACATTTCCTAGTGAATCAGAAGCATTGATTGGTAGAAATAAATGGGCGGGGTATATTTCACAAGAAAAAGATGAAAACCCTAAAGTTGATATTATCATTGAAAAAGATTATGATTCCAATACAAGAGAATTAAGTGCTAATGCGAAAATAACTTTCAATGAAACGGTTTCTGCTCCTTTACGTATCACAGCTATGATCACAGAAAATAACATTCAGGATACGCAACTTACTCCAGAAGGTAAATTAAATGATTACACTCATAAACATGTTCTAAGAAGTGTTTTAACCAATTTTGATGGAAATAATTATGTTGAAAGCACAACAATTAATTCTACAAGTGAACAAACCTTTAGTACTGTTCTTCCCGTCGAGTGGAATGAAAATAATTGCTCAGTTATAATCTTTATTCATGAATTTCAGGATAGAAAAGATGTTTTACAAGCGAGTGAAATTCATGTAACTGATTAAAATTTTCTTGTCCTCATAATTAGATTAAAATAAAAAGGAATAATCAAATACGGTTATTCCTTTTTTTGATTGACAAAGTACTATCATAATTACTTAAATAAAAAATCGGCTTACTTACATAAAGTAAGATAAGCCGATGTAAAAGGGGTAATGAGGGGACAAAACTTTTTATTCTTTGTTTGCTACAGGTAACTTAGACTCTTCGCTTGACATTGTTTTCTTAATCGTAATCATTTCAACTTCATCATCTCCTTCCAGAAATAAACGATAAGCACCATTTGGATATGCTGTCAAATCAAATGATAAATTATTTAAACCTACTGAAGCCATTTTTACGTTCTCTTCCAATACATCTCCTTTCATATCTTTTATGGAGTATGTAAGTTCTACTTCTTCAACTGCATCAATTGTTAATTCTACTATCTCACTATTTAAATCATTTTCAATAGCAGAAATCATAAAATTGTTATTTGTTGATTTATCAACTGTTACAATGTGAGAAAAGCTATAATCTCCATCAAAGTCAATTTGTTTTACTCTATAATACGCTCTTCCTTTTCTAGCATCTAAATCTAGGAAACGATAGGTATTTTCTTCATTAGATGTTCCTGAAGCTTCAACTTCTCCTATAGATTCATATTCTAATCCATCCAATGAACGTTCAATAGTGAATTGTTGATTATCTATTTCTTGAGAAGTTTTCCATTCTAGCATATTCCCAATTGAAAATTCTTCACCAACAGCAAAAGATTCAAAAGTACAATCTGCTTTAGCTGTTATAAAAAATAGAAGGGTAATAAATGTAAAAGTTAGATTTTTCATAAGCCTGATTTTAAATTTTGCGCGAATTATTTCTGTTTCATGCTTTGGTATCCAATATGAATCAATAAATGTTCCAACTCAACATAAGTAGGGGTGATAATTGTGACATTGAAAAACCAACTACATTAAACATAAATTTAATAAGCTAGATTCAAAAACCATTCCAATTAATAATTTTTTATATATGTAAAACATTGTTTAACATGGTAAAAATATAGTACACATGCAAAGGACTTGCATATATATACTAAAGCTGTCACTAGTAATTATTTCGCGTGTAACAAGTTTTTTTCTAACATTCTTTCTTCAATCCACAATCTACTTGGATCAATTACACCATTTGAGAGATAATATTCAGTAATGAGGCTAGCAATAGGTGCAGCATAAGAACCACCCCATCCTGCATTTTCTATAAATACGGCTATTGCAATTTTAGGATTTTCTTTAGGAGCAAAGCAAAAGAAAACAGAATGATCTGTTCCAGAGTTCTGAGAAGTACCTGTTTTTCCACATATAGAAACATTAGGGATATCAGCCATTCTTGCCGTTCCTTCTTTAACTGCTAATTCCATCCCATCTTTTATGGGTTTAAAATAACTAGGATCTATGGTTGTGAAATGTTTTTTATATTTTAAATTTTCTTCGTTTTCTTTATTAATAATTTTTTTTCCCAAATGCGGAGTAATATACCAACCCTCATTGGCAATCACAGATGCAGCATTTGCCATTTGAAGTGTTGTCATTTCAATTTCCCCTTGACCAATGGCTGTGGATATCACTGTTGGAGATTTCCATCCTCCTTTATTTTTGGGATACCATTTATCATAATAAGCTGCACTTGGAATCAATCCTCTTTTCTCATTGGGTAAATCAATACCTAATGTATCTCCTAGTCCAAATTTTCTAATTTGATTCATTAAAGTATCCAACCCTTGTCCTGCGTTTTTAAAACCATATTGATCCACTACCTCTCTAAAGAGTTCACAGAAATATGAATTACAAGAATGTTGTAAACCCATTCTTGCATTGGATATATACTCATGTTTATGGCAGCCTAAACTTCTACTTCCTCCATAATCATACCCTCCATTGCAACTAACTCCTTTATTCTCTCGCCATACACCTTCTTGCAGTGCTACTAGAGCAGTAAGTGGTTTAAATATAGATCCAGGAGGATATTGAGCCATTAAAGATCGATCATAAAAAGGTCGAAGTGAATCTTGAACCAATTGGCTAAAAGCTTTACCTCTTTCTCTATTAATAGATAATATGTTAGGATCATAGCTCGGGCTACTCAACATAGTTAATACTTCTCCTGAACTAGGTTCGATCGCAACAATACCTCCTCTTTTGTTTGCCATTAATTTTTCAGCATATAATTGAAGCTTAACATCCAAAGAAGTAACGATATCTGATCCCGATTCTGGTTTAACATCTTGTGCTCCTCCTAACCAACTCCCTTCAATCCTTCCAAAATTATCTTTCATGACTTTTTCAAGTCCTTTCCTACCCTTTAGTAATTTTTCATATTGAGATTCTAATCCTTTTGCCCCAATATAATCTCCTCTTACATATTCGCCTTTATATTTATCAATTTGATTTTGAGTAACCTCATTGATATACCCTAATACATGTGCTCCGCCTTTAAAAGGATAATTTCTTACATTCCTCATTTGTACAAAGAATGCAGGAAATTCATACATACTTTCTTGAAATCGGGCATATTGTTCTGCTGATATCTTTTTTAAGAATGGGAAAGGAACTTTCTTATCATATTGATCTTTGCGGAAGTCTTTTTCTAGGTTAGTAACAAACTCTTCTTCTGTAATATCTAGAAGATTACAGAATTTAACAGTATCCATTTCTCCAACCAAATTATATATGACCATTAGATCATACATGGCTTTATTGGTTACCAATAATTCTTTGTTTCGATCATAAATCAAACCACGTGATGGATATAAAGTCAAATCTGAAACAACCACAGCTCTTGCTGTCTCTGCATATGATGTATCTAAAACTTGAAGTTGGAAACTTTTACCAATCAATGCTAATGCAACGAGCACAAAAAATCCTCTAATAATATGTTGACGATTATTAAATGTATCCTGCGTTGACATACTTAGTTTTTAGAATTCAACAAAAAAGCATGAAGAATAACTAAGGGCATAGACACTAAAAAACTAATAATTGCACGAATTAATATTTTATCAATGAAGGCTATAGTAAATAATTCCATTGAAAAATACCAAATCAAATGTATGCTAAAAAGTATCGCTGTATACCTAATGTACGCTGAAGTACCTAATCTATATCTTGTTGGACTTTGCCCTTGTGCGTAACCACCTTTTGGTTCTTGAAATTTCAAGACAATTGGTCTAACTGATGCCGTTAAAACTGATGCTGCAGCATGTACACCTATCGTTCCGTAAAAAACATCAATGGTAATACCAATTAAAAATCCTAATAAGATTAACGCCCAATTCGGTATATCATGTGGTAACAACAATATAAAAAGTGGATAAATAATAATATGGAAATATCCCAAAATAGAATTTCCTCCAAAATTAAGTCCTTGCAACACAAAAACTTGCAATAATACAAGACCAATAAAACGGATAATATTTGCTAATACAACACTACTCATCTGATAATTCAGCTTCTAATTCTAATTGTTCATCTTTTAAAAGATTTGTCACTACATAACAATGACTAAGTTTATTTAAATTTTGACTAAGCTTTACTTTAATTTTATGAAAAGAAGATCCATCTACTGTTTCTACGTTTTCGATAATTCCAACCATAAATTGACTCGGGTAAATACTAGAATAGCCGCTCGTTACAATCGTATCTCCAATTGCAACTTCAGCATCTCTAGGAATAGCTTCTAAATCCATTCGTTTTGTATCTGTGCCTTTCCAAACCAATGAACCAAAAAAATTTTTATTTTTTATAGAAACAGAAGTCTTTGATTGTTGATGCAACAATGACATGACTATAGAGTAATGTTCGGATACTCCCCGCACTATTCCAACTAAACCATTTCCTCCAATTACACCCGTATGTTTTTTAACGCCATGCTTTTTCCCTCTATTTATGGTTATATAGTTATTGGGTCTATTGGTTGAATTATTAACCACTTTCGCCCCCATATAAGTAAACTGCTGTATATAAGCCGTATCCGATTCTAAAATATTATTAAATTTAGATTCTTCTAATCGTTGGAAAAGTTCAGCGTTATTTTCCATTAATCGCTGATTCGATTTATGCAGGCTAAAATGTTTCGCTACATCATCATTCATATTATAAAACATTCCTGAAAAGGCAGTCGTAGTGGAAGAAAATATACCTGCTTGTTCCTCATTGAATTTAATAATGAGAAAGAAGCATAATATTTCCAAGAAGAGAAAAATAAATACTGCATTATATTTTATAAGCAGTTGAATAAGATTTTGCATAACTCCTTAGGCAATTCAATATGGGTGAATTACAAAATTAAAGGTTCTTCCGTTTTTATTGATGGGTATATGGATCAGATGGGTATTAATTAGATTTAATACCCATCCGTTCTATTATATACTTTTCCTATCTATTAAGAAAGAGAACTTATTGGTATTCTTTAAAGCAATACCTGTTCCTCTTACTACTGCTCTAAGTGGATCTTCCGCTACGTGAACAGGTAATTTGGTTTTTTGGCTAATTCTTTTGTCTAAACCTCTTAATAATGCTCCACCTCCTGTTAAGTACAAACCTGTCTTATAAATATCAGAAGCAAGTTCTGGTGGTGTATTTTCGAGTGCTTTAAGAATCGCATCTTCAATTTTTGAAATTGATTTATCTAAAGCATGTGCAATTTCTCCATACGAAACTTTAATTTGCTTTGGTATACCTGTCATTAAATCTCTACCATTAACAGGGAAATCATCTGGTGGTGTTTCTAAATCATGTAAGGCAGATCCTGCGTTAATTTTAATTTGCTCTGCTGTTCTTTCACCAATTAAGATATTATGCTGACGCTTCATATAATTCATAATATCCATAGTAAATTCATCCCCAGCAATTCTAATAGATTGATCACAAACAATTCCTGAAAGAGCAATTACTGCAATTTCTGTTGTTCCTCCTCCTATATCAATAATCATGTTCCCAACGGGCTCTTCAACATCTAAACCTATTCCTAAAGCCGCAGCCATAGGTTCATGAATTAAATATGTTTCTTTGGAATCAACATGATCTGCTGAATCGAAAACTGCACGTTTCTCTACTTCAGTAATACCAGAAGGGATACAAATAACCATTTTCATGTAGCTGAACATTCTTTTTTTATTGTCCATCATTTTGATCATTCCTTCTATCATACTTTCAGCAGCAGCGAAATCTGCAATTACTCCATCTCTCAATGGTCTAATTGTTTTTATATTCTCATGCGTCTTACCATGCATTTGCATCGCCTTACGCCCTACTGCGATCACCTCATTCGAACGCCTATCCATTGCAACAATAGAAGGTTCATCTACTATAACTTTTCCATCTTCAATAATTAAGGTATTGGCAGTACCTAAATCGATGGCAATTTCTTTCTTAAAAAAATTAAAAAACCTCATGGAAGTATTTATCCTGTTTCTACTGTAAAATAAGTTTTCTCAAAATACCAAAAGCCCTCAAAATAGATTCTTGTGAACCAGTTTTAACATTGGAAAAAACCAATAAATTTATCAAAGGGAGGGAACACATCTTGGTATGCTACAAAGGAACTTAAATTTTTGTTTAAAAGAAAGAAACATTAAAGGTTTTTATATGGAAATAGAAGTATTTTTTTTAAATCAATAACTTTTTGTACTTCATATCATTATAGCAGAAAATTGAAAGAATCCTTTTTTTAATTTTCCTCATTTTTAAATTTAAAATTTTCCATTCTTTTTTGAACATTTTTTGCACCAATTGCCAATGTAATTATTCCTGAAATTAATAAATAAACTATTATTTTTTGTCCAGCAACTTGAAGCATTAAACTTTCTTGAGATTCTCCAGCTCTAGGTCCATAAATTAATAAAAGAATATAGAAAAATAAGATCAAAGAAATTGCAAAAATAAGATAAGCATAGCCGCTCGGAAAATAATTCGTTTTATAAATATTTATCCCCATTAAAATACAAGCTATCAGCAACAATCTAAATCCAAATCTTACGAAAAAAATGTGCGCTTCAAAAAAGATATCCCATGGAGTAAAAGCTACTCCAATAAAAAATACTCCTGCTACTATTCCAATAAAAGTCATTCCTCTTAGACTAATACTTTGCTTTTTAAAAATAGAAGGAACAGTTATAAATAATGAAATAACAGAAAGTCCTAAAATACATAAAGCAACAGAAAATAAACACATTGAATACAGGTTAGAATTCCCATCAAAGTCTTGTGTTCTTCCTAAATCAGAAAAGAAATTTTCTAAAAAAAGATAATGGGTAGCCATTGGATCTTGTATCGTGCCTCCAGGAAAAACCAACATCGCAATGATGGTTAGTACAACAAATTGTATTCCTCCAAAAATAGTGAAATCAAACCCAAACGATTTTCTATTAAACAACATGGGTAGGTATTTAATTTACAATAGATAACAATACTGCTACATAATGAAAAATGCTTCCACCAAGAACAAAAAGGTGCCATATTGCATGATTAAATGTTAGCTTTTCCCATAAATAAAAAACAACTCCTCCAATATAAGCAGCTCCTCCAATTGCCAACATCAAAAAGACATCTTCAGGTATTGATGCTCTAAACTCTTGAGGAGCAACTAGGATTAACGCACCCATAGCGATATATACTAAAGTTGATGCTATTTTAAATTTTTGTACAAAAAGTATCTTAAAAATAATGCCCAATAGGGTTAATCCCCACAAAATAGTTAAAATGGTAAAACCTACTTTATTATAGGAAAAGATCAAAACAAAAGGGGTATAACTACCTGCTATCATAAAGTAAATACTAATATGATCCATCGTTCTCATCGCTAATTTTACGCTAGGATGGCTGATACTATGATATATGGTTGAACAAGCGTAAACCATTAAAAATGAAAATCCAAAGATACTTGCGCCTATAATTGCAGGAGTATTTTCAGCATGTGTTGCAATGGTAATTAAGATCGGAATGGAAACGATACCAAACAACACTCCTAATCCATGCGTTAAGCTATTAGCAATTTCTTTTTTGATTTCTATTGGTGAAAGATTCATGGAAATGCATTTACAGTGAAAGAAATATTATTCTATGACAAAGGTCTATTATAATTTGTTCAATACCTAATCATAATTTTATAGTTCAAAAAATTAATAAATTGAAAAGAGGAAAAGTATTAATTACTGATGGTGTTCATCCGGTTTTATTTCAAGGATTAGAACAACTCGGTTTTGAAAATGACTATCATCCTAATATTACATTAGAAGATGTACACCAAATCATTCATCAATATGAAGGAATTGTGATTAATAGTAAAATTATTGCAGATAAAACGATGTTCGATAAAGCACAGAAATTAATTTTTATTGCTCGATTAGGTTCAGGAATGGAAATTATAGATCAAGCTTATGCGCAATTTAAAAACATTCATGTGATTAATTCTCCTGAGGGTAATCGAAATGCTGTTGCTGAACATGCATTAGGAATGTTGCTTTCTTTAGCCAATAATTTAAACCAAGCTGACCGAGAAGTGCGAAAAATGCATTGGGATCGTGAAAAAAATAGAGGTTTTGAACTATATGGCAAAACAATAGGAATTATAGGTTTTGGACATACTGGAAGTACTTTCGCTAAAAGATTACAAGGTTTAGAAATGAATATTCTTGCATACGATAAATACAAAACAGACTATACTTTACCTTTCTCATTCGTAAAAGAGGCGAAACTTGAGGAAATAAAAACCCAAGCTGATATTATTAGTTTTCATTTACCCCTTACCAATGAAACACGACATTATTGTAACAAGACTTTTATCCATGAATGTAAAAAAGGTGTTATTCTCATTAATACTTCAAGAGGACAAGTCATTAAAACGAATGATTTAATCATTGCATTAGAAAATGGTAAAGTTTCAGGTGCTTGTTTGGATGTTTTTGAAAATGAAAAGACGCATACTTTTTCTGAACAAGAGAAAGAAATGTATCAAAAACTTTATGATTACGATCAAGTTATATTATCTCCTCATGTCGCTGGTTGGACGCACGAATCAAAATATAAACTCTCAAAAATTATTCTTGAAAAATTAGAAAAAGCATTACTCAACTAAACGAAAAATAGACTGTCATTTATTACTTAAAAAAGTAAAAAAATAAATTTATTTTATTCATAGTATGTGATTTCAAAGATGTATACGAAATCAAAAAATTACATCGTTAAGTATTTCCATAATAGAAATATTTGATCGCTGAATTCATGCTTATGAAAAATATTTTCTTTTCATTCATAATGATCTTTTTAGTTTTGCCAAGCATTGCTCAAGAAAGATTGGGATTAAAACTAGATAATTATTCAGGTGTTAACGCGCTAGCATTAAATCCTGCCTTAGGTACATCCTTACCTTATTCTTGGGATGTAAATATTGTTGCTGTTGGCATCTTTGCAGATAATAATTATGGTTTTATTGAAAATAGCAGTGTTCTTTCCTTATTAAAAAATCAACCAACTATAGAAGTAGCTACTGATTTTGACGATGAAAATCCTATACCTTCAGATGCAACGATTGCTAATTATTATTCACAAAAAAACAAATATTATGCACAAGGGGATTTGTATTTAATGGGTCCATCTTTCTTATTTCAAATTAAAAACAAGCATAGTTTTGGCTTAACTTCTGCATTTAGAGCAGCTGGTGGTTCTAAAAATTTACCTGGCGTTTTGGGTTATTATGAATTTGAAGAATATCCTAAAGAAGATGAATTAACCGTTGCTCCTTTTAAATTAGCGATGGCGACTTGGTCTGAAATTGGTTTGCATTATGGATACCAAACTGATAATAATTTAGCATTTGGAATTACTGCTAAATATCTAAATGGATACGAAGGCGCTTATTTAAATAATTATAACAAAACAGGTGTTATAAAATATAATAACAATGAAATTGAATTTTTAGAAGCGAATGTTGGTTTAGGTTCCACTACCACTTATTTACAAGATCAAGAATTTAATGGTCTTCAAAAAAATGGATCTGGTTTAGCAATAGATTTAGGTGTCAGTTATTTTATTGAAAAAAATGACGGAGAAGGTTATCAATTAAAATTAGGTGCATCTATATTGGATTTAGGATTTATTGATTTTAATAAAAATGTAGAAAATCATGAATTTAATAATGTAAACCTCTTCTCTTTTAATTTAGAAAATTACCAAGAAATAGAATCTTATGATCAGTTCATAAGTTTAGCTAATCAAGATGTATATGGTACGAATGGTACTTCTTTTACTCCTGGAGGATTTAAAATAGTTTTACCTACCGCTTTAAGTTTGCAGGCAGACTATGCTTTTACTAAAAACTTTTTTGCAAATGCCACTTTAGTTCAAAATATTCCAATAGGTAAAAATCGGATAGCGAGAACAGATGTATTAGCCATTACTCCTCGCTTCGAAAGCAGATGGATTGGCGCCATGCTTCCCATTAACATTATTAATTATGATCAAGTACATGTTGGTCTAAGTTTACGCTTAGCTTACTTAACTATTGGTTCAGAAAATTTAGCAAGTTTATTTGGTCAGTCTAATAAATTTACTGGATCAGATTTTTATATGGCTTTAAAAGTCAACCCTTTTTCTATTAAAATAAAAAGAGATAAAAAATGGAAAAGTAGCAATGCTCGAGCCGTTAAAAAAAGAGGGCGATCTAAAGTAAAATGTTATTTTTAGAAATTAAATTCATTTATAAATATCTGCTGCAAGACTTTTTATTTCTTTAATAACCATTACTTTTGAACGAAATAAAAAAGAAAATACAATGGGTTTATTTGATTGGTTTAAAAAGAAAAAAGAAGCGGATAAAGTTATAATGGAAGAAGGGATTTGTCCAAATTGTTGGGGACAGCAGGAATATGAGGGTAAATTTAGAGAAGCTGTACGGGATAATACCAAAGATATACTAAATGGCGAACCTGCTGCGCAACAAGCTTTTGTTCAAAAATTTGTTTCCGAAAATTTAACAGGTATTCGTCTTAAAAGAGATAAGGATTACTTAGTTTGTCCTTCTTGTAAATCAAAACATCATGTAGGTGATGGACATAATCATTAATGATTTTTAAATATCGTGTAGA
>JAHDFV010000063.1:13058-15638 GCA_020627985.1 Saprospiraceae bacterium | reverse complement strand
TATTTACAAGGTGCTAAGAAAGATGATAATCCTGGTTACAAAAATCACGTAGATTTTGATTGGGGAACTGAAACATCTTTCAATGTATACAAAGGTCTTCAAATCGTTTTAACGACGAACTTATTCTATGACTGGGATGTTGCTGTTCAAGAAAGTAGTAGAGATGGTGTTAGAGGTGTTACAGGTAACTTAGTGCGTAAGCCAAGTTTCATGCAACAATTATTAGTTAAGTATGCTATCAACTTCTAATTTTTAGAAGACGATATATCAACTTTATACAAGGGAAGCCTCGACAATTGTCGAGGCTTTTTTATTTTTATAATGGAGCAAAATCTACATGATAATGATCATCATGTTTTACAATAACTGGATTCTTAGTAAAGGGTAAATGTTTGATTTTTTCACCTTCTTTTGTGGCTAATAATTTATTCCTTAATTTGGGATAAAAAATTACTTTTTTAATTCTTAATCCATTTTTCTTTGCTGCTTTTTCTAGTGCTTGAAGATGTAAAGCAACGACTTCAAAATCTATTTCTCTTTTCCCTGATTTACCTTGATCATCAAATCCAAAACCAAAGCCAAAAAGATTAAATACATTATAATTCCAATAAGACAATCCTACTTTTTTATTTCCTTTTTTAAGCGGTGTCATAAAATCAATACTCATTCCATTTCGATGGGTTCGATGTGGTAAAAACCGACCACCGTGTTTTGTACCTGTTTCGCCAAGAAGAAACTTAGTTTTAGGACAAGTCTTTTCGCAGATTTCATATGCTTCAAGTGTGGCATCTCTTACTTTTTCATGTACAAAAGTTCTTCCTAATAAATAACAGGTAAATGAATAGGTCGTATAATTATCTCCTCTTAGAGGAATTCGTTTCGCATATTTCACGCTTCCATTTGAAACAGAACCTTTCGAAATACTCTGATTATTGTTTTCAAACCACAATAAAGTATTTGGAAAAATAAATAGAAAGAGATACAAGCATAAAGAAATAATAAACCCCCATTTCCAGATTTTTTTAGTCTTAGAAATTAGAATAGAAAGCAAGGAAAAAACAAGAAACCAATATGGAAATACAATGGCATATTTCCAAGCAGATTTCACCCATTGCCCAAAGGGATAAATTAAAATATTATGAATAAAATCAGTTATTAAATGAGCTTGAGATAAAGCTCCTTTAAAAGAAGGATGTAAAGCTATCCACTTCGCAATAAATGGAGCCATAATAAAGAAAACAGTAACACAAATTGCTAATAAAAATGGAATTCGTTTAGAAATGGATTTCATTATTGGCTATTTCATTAAGAAATTAAAATATCCCTAATGAATTTAATATCCGAATTCTTCTATTGTTTTAATAATAAAGAAACCATCTTCTCCTTGTTTCTGATATAAAGGCATTAGGATTCGACCTTTAGACTTAGAACGTATTTCCCCTTTAAGATCGTGTGCTAATAATTCTCCTGCTTCAATTTTTTGGAAATTTTTATATCCTGGATGCATTTTAAAATTATCTTCTGGAGCAATAGAATGGCAATATAAGAGATCTGCAATTTTGGGTAAACCTTTTGAATATTCGATTAAGATGGAATCGTGTTTATTTTCAACATCTTCTGCTCGAACACATCCTATGCTTCTCATACAATTGGTTATGGCTGCTATCGCTCTTTTGGCAGAGAGTTCTTCATTGTGTTGCCCAGATTCAAAAGTCACTGCAACCATTTCAGGTGTAAAATTATCATTATTAAAATAGTGCAAAGTCGTTCCTTGAATACCATCAATCAATCCTAAAATAACAGGAGCATGTAATTCAACAGCAATTCTTTGACTTTCTGGATTATCAGTAGCAATTGAAAAAATTCCACCAAATGCTGTTGTAGTATGTAAATCTAAAACAATTACTTTTTCAGGCTGATACGTATCAATTTCTTGATGAATTAATTCTAATAATTCTTTTAATTCTTTATCCTCACTATCTAATTCTTCTTCTGATTTTGCTGTAAAAATTCGATGAACATTTTCTGGTGTAAATTGACGATTTAAATCTTTATTAATAAATCGTTTGTTCAATTTAATCGCAGCCATATTCCCTCTAACACCAATAAATCGCCCTTTAAAATTAAAATTAGGATTCGTTTCAGGTTCTCTCTTTAGCATTTGAAATATTTCTTCCATTGCCAGAACACCAGCAGGTTCATTCCCATGCATACTACCCAGTATAATTAAAAGTGGACCTTTTTTGCCCTCATCATATACTCCTATAATTCGCTCGTTCTCTTTAGACATATTTAATTTTAAATCTGGGGACAGGAAACAAAAATAGAAAAAAGAAGCAAATATTTACAACCCTATTATATTTCTAATTTGCAAAAATTAGACAGCTATTGATCTATTTAAATATATAAGTGATCTTAACTCAAGCTAATCAACATCTTTACATATTACAACTACATTAAGTTTAGTATTATTTGTTTTTGAAATTAAAAC
The DNA here is from genome assembly GCA_020627985.1 of Saprospiraceae bacterium. Taxonomy (GTDB): domain Bacteria; phylum Bacteroidota; class Bacteroidia; order Chitinophagales; family Saprospiraceae; genus JAHDCE01. Next base: position 13,147 of record JAHDFV010000063.1, on the reverse strand, counting down.
AAAATAATTTGCAGCTTATGCCAATAAACAAAGAAGTAAAAATTCAACGTATTTTAGGAATCGACCCTGGAACTAATTTATGAGCTTAT
>JAHDFV010000063.1:0-13048 GCA_020627985.1 Saprospiraceae bacterium | reverse complement strand
CATTGAAATAAAAGGTAGTAAAATCCATTTAATAGAAATGGGCGAATTCACAATGAAATCCTTAGAAAATCCATATGATAAATTAAGAAAGATCTTTTTAGATGTACAAGAAGTCATCGAAAATCATCAACCAACTTCTGTAGCCATTGAAGCTCCTTTCTATGGAAAAAACATACAGTCTATGTTAAAGCTAGGGAGAGCACAAGGAGTTGCCATAGCTGCTGCAATGACTATGGGTTTAGACATAACAGAATATGCACCTAAAAAAATAAAACAATCCGTAACGGGCAATGGAAACTCTTCAAAAGAACAAGTAGCAGCTATGCTCAATAGTATTGTATTAGGCCCAACAAATAAAGCTTCATTAGATGCATCTGACGCATTAGGTGCTGCGGTTTGTCATCATTTCCAATCATCTAGTCCTCTTGCAGGAATGGGTAAGAAATATAAAGATTGGTCTTCTTTTGTAGAGAACAATCCCAATCGAAAAGCTTAAGTATCCATTACGATCACAACTTTTCCTTTCACTTTTCTATTCTGCATTTCTTCTAAGGCTTCAGCTGCATTTTCTAATGGATACAAAGCATGAATATGAGGTTTTATTTTTTTCTCATTATACATTTGTAATAACTCCAAAGTATTCGCCATGTTTTTCATAGTTTCTTTGCTTGCAAATTCACCCCAAAAAACACCTACAATTTGACAACCTTTCAGCAAGGGTAAATTCAAGGGAATTTTAGGAATATCACCTGCTGCAAAACCGACTACACAAAATCTTCCTTTCCAAGCCGTTGCTCTTAAAGCTGCTTCGCTATATTTACCCCCTACTGGATCATAGACTACATTTGCTCCTTTCCCGTCTGTTAGTTCTTTAACTCTTGTCTTCAAATCTTCTGTAGAATAATTGATCAATTCATCTGCTCCATATTCTTTGCATAAGTCTAATTTATCATCTGTAGATGCTGCGGCAATGACTCTTGCTCCTAGTACTTTTCCTAATTCAATTGCTGCTAAACCTACACCACCAGAAGCTCCTAAAACTAAAAGCGTTTCTCCTTCTTTCAATCTAGCCCTATCTTTTAAGGCATGATAAGAAGTACCATATGCCATCATAAAAGAAGCAGCTACTGGAAAATCCATTCCTGGTGGTTTTGGAAAACATCTTTTATTGTGAATAACTATTTCTTCTGCAAAACCGCCATAAGCTACAATAGAAAACACTTCATCCCCTACTTTAAATTGATTTACTCCCTCACCTATTTCTGTAACCACTCCAGCTATATCACTTCCAGGCGCAAAAGGTAATTCAGGTTTAAATTGATATTTCCCTTGTATAATTAATGTGTCAGGAAAATTAACACCGCAGGCTTTTATAGCAATTCGTATTTCTCCTTTTTGTAATGGAAGAGAAGGGATTTCTTTTAATTCTAAAGAAGAAGGAGGACCATATGAGGAACAAAGTAAAGCTTTCATAATTTATATTTTAATACAAAAATAGCCTATCGAAATTAAATTTCTCAATAGGCTATTTTTTATGAGTATTGTATTATGTACATTAATCTATAATATCAAAACGAGTATACGGTCGTAATACTTCTGGTATAACAATCCCTTCAGGTGTTTGATTATTTTCTAGTATTGAAGCTAGAATACGGGGTAAAGCCAAAGCACTACCATTTAAAGTATGTGCCAAATGCTTTTTATTATTCGCATCTCTGTATCTCAATTTCAAACGATTACTTTGGAATGTTTCAAAATTAGAAACAGAACTTACTTCCAACCATCTTTCTTGAGCAGCTGAAAAGACTTCAAAATCAAAAGTTAAAGCAGAAGTAAAGCCTAAATCTCCTCCACATAATCTCAGAATACGATAAGGTAGTTTTAGTTGATCTAATAATGCTTCCACATGTTCAATCATTTTATTCAGTGCATCATAAGATTTTTCAGGGTGTTCTATGTGAACAATCTCTACTTTATCAAATTGATGCACTCGGTTTAAACCTCTAACATGCGCTCCATAAGAACCTGCTTCTCTTCTGAAACAAGGCGTATAACCCGTCATTTTGATCGGAAAATCTTTTTCGTCTAAAATAACATCTCTATATACATTAGTAATAGGTACTTCTGCCGTTGGAATCAAATATAAATCATCTACCGTAGCATGATACATTTGACCTTCTTTGTCTGGTAATTGCCCTGTTCCTCTTGCACTATCTTCATTCACTAATAAAGGAGGAATAAATTCTTCATAACCTGCTTTTTCTGCTTCATCTAAAAAGAAAGCAATTAAAGCTCTTTGCAGTTTAGCACCTTTCCCTCTGTAGACAGGAAAACCAGCTCCTGTTAATTTTACACCTAGTTTTAAATCAAATATGCCATACTTATCAGACAATTCCCAATGCGGTAAGTTTCCCTCATGCAATTTTGGAAATTCACCTTCCCAAGCCTTGAAAACTTCATTGTCTTCATCAGTTGATCCAGCAGGTACTGTTGGATGTGGAACATTCGGTATATTATAAAGCGCATCCTCTAAAGCTGTTTTTACTTTAGTAGAATCTTCTTGTAAAATCTTTATTTTAGACTTCCATTCCCCCACATTTGCACGCATTCCTTCCGCTTCATCCTTTTTTCCTTGTTGAAATAAAGCGCCTATTTCTTTAGACGAACTATTTATTGATGCTTGTAAATTATCCATTTGAGCTTGAATCTCTTTTCTTTTTTGATCCAAATCAATGATCTCATCAATTAAGTGAGCATCTTTAAAGTTCCTGACTTTCAGTCCATTGAGAACTTTATCTTTATTTTCTTTAATAAAATTGGGCTGTAACATAATTTAAAGCACGATTTTTGTAAATATTAATTTGATCACAAAAATACTATTATTACTGATACTGTAAAGCGGTATTTCAATAATCAATTATATAGATAACATCAATTTTTTTCAAAAAAAAGTTCATTTTTCAAAAGAAAATGTATTTTTGCATCGTAAAGCAATTCAAAGGCACCAATCCTTAACTGCAAATACTCAATTCTTTTGGTGTTTTTCCTTTCAAATTATGTTCCGTTATTGATAATTTTTACCGGGCTAAGAAAGTTCATGATGAAAAATCCATCTATTTAAGTTTATTGCATCCCCTTTAAGGATTAAAACATTACTAATAAACATTATTACATTTAAAATATACCATGTACGATATTCTTCAATTACATGAAATGCTAGTACCTGAGCTAAGAGATATAGCTGAAGGACTAGGCGTTAAAGGTTACAAACGATTAACCAAACAAGAAGTCATTTATAAGATTTTAGATCAACAAGCCATTAATGCTGGAAATGACAAAGCTCCTAAAAAGGAAGCTAAACCTGCTGCTGAAAAGCCAAAAAGAGGTCGAAAGAAAAAAGAGGTTGAAAAAGTAGAAGAAACTGCTGAAAAAACTCCTAAAAAGACAAAAGCTAAAACTACAAAGCCTAAAAAAGCAAAGGTTGAAAAACCTGTAGCAGCCGAAGAGCCAGAGGTTGAAGAACCAAAAGTGATCGAAGAAAAGGTTGAAGAGGAGAAAGTAGAGACTGTAGAAGAAAAAGGTGAAACGAAAGAACCTAAGGACACTAGAGATAGTAGAAAGTCTAGAGATTCAAGAGATCATCGAGATTCAAGAGACAATAGAAATTCTAGGGATTCTAGGGATTCTAGGGATTCTAGGGATTCTAGGGATTCTAGGGACATTAGAAATTCTAGAGATAACAGAGATTATCGAGATAATAGAAGAAAGAACGATCGTAACGATAGGAATGATCGAAATGATGATGATCGTGCGCCAAAAGGACCTCGCTTTAATATCGAATTAGATGGTATTGTTGAGGGTGAAGGTGTTCTAGAAATGATGCCTGATGGCTATGGTTTCTTACGTTCAGCAGATTATAATTATCTGACTTCTCCTGATGATATTTATGTATCACCTTCTCAAATAAAATTATTTGGATTAAAAACTGGAGACACCATTGAAGGAGCGATTCGTCCTCCCAAGGATGGAGAAAAATATTTCGCTTTATTAAAAGTGTCAAAAGTAAATGGTTTAACGACTGAGCAAATCAGAGATAGAGTACCTTTTGATTATTTGACGCCTTTATTTCCAGATGAAAAAATAAATTTATCAACCTCTGTTGGTAAGAATTTAAGTACAAGAATGATTGATTTGTTCTCTCCTATTGGAAAAGGGCAAAGAGGTTTAATTGTAGCACAACCTAAAACAGGTAAAACATTTTTATTAAAAGATGTTGCCAATGCTATTGCTGCAAATCATCCTGAAATTTATTTGATTGTATTATTAGTAGATGAAAGACCTGAAGAGGTAACAGACATGAAACGTAGCGTAAATGCTGAAGTTATTGCTTCTACATTTGATGAACCTGCAGATAATCATGTTAGAGTTGCTGGTGTTGTTTTAGAAAAAGCAAAACGTTTAGTTGAATCAGGTCATGATGTTGTAATCTTATTGGATTCTATCACTCGTTTAGCGAGAGCTTATAATACTGTTGCTCCTGCAAGTGGTAAAGTTCTTTCTGGTGGTGTTGAAGCCAATGCTTTACACAAACCTAAAAAATTCTTTGGTGCGGCAAGAAATATCGAAGGCGGAGGATCATTAACGATTCTAGCGACTGCATTAATTGATACGGGATCTAAGATGGACGAAGTGATCTTTGAAGAATTCAAAGGTACGGGTAACATGGAATTACAATTGAACCGTAATTTATCCAATAAACGTATTTATCCTGCAATTGATGTTACGAGTTCGGGTACACGTAGAGATGATTTACTTGTGAATAAGGACTTATTAGCTCGCATGGATGTTTTACGTAGACACTTAAGTGATATGAAACCTGATGAAGCCATGTTATTCATGCTTCAACAAATTAGAGGAACGACTAATAATGAAGAGTTTCTTTACTCAATGAATGGGTAAACATACACCATAGAAAATACTCCCGGATATAATTCTTAATTGACTTGGAATCTTAGAGTATTTTCTATACTTTTGCAACCACTTTTTAACGAAAGTAAATTTTTTATTAAGAATAAAGAGATAAGCGATGAAACGTACATTTCAACCATCAAGAAAAAAGCGTATAAACAAACACGGATTCCGTTCAAGAATGGAAACAAAAGACGGACGCAAATTATTAGCTCGTCGCCGTAAAAAAGGTCGTAAAAAATTAACTGTTTCAGACGAAAGAGGAGCGAAGTAATTCAAATTCTTCTTCTTTAAGATATTAAACAAAAGCCCATGAAAGAAATTTCATGGGCTATTTGTTCTTATAATACAACAAGAGACAATAAATAATCCTCATTTGTAACATTTATTACTACAAATAACTAGATTAAGTACAAATACCACTATACTTTACTTTAGAAGGATATATTTAAAATTAATTTTCACCCTTCTTATTTTTAAAGGAAACTATCATCTCTTCAAGTTTCTCTCTAGCTATCTTTGTCAATTCTTCATCCATTGGACCATCACACGCTTGAGGAATTGCATAATAAAGGCAAGGTTTATCTTTAACCATTTGAGCTCTGTCATAAAAATACATATAACACCATTTGGGTAAATCACCTTTAATGGCTGCTTCTTTGATATGCTCACCTACCAGATGTTCAAAGTGAGGAAAATGAAGTATTAATGAAATTAAATTACCTGTAAAGTTAAGACCACCTATTTTTTTCTCTGTAGGAAATCCATGTTCTTCAACTAATTGGATGAATGTAACAACATTAATAGAATCTAATTTACGCTGTTCTTGGAATATCTTATCGTAAGATTCTTTAGTGAAAGTAAATTTTTTACCTTTTATTTCATCTACATTATATATAAATTTTTCAACGGGCATACAATCCTTTTCCCCTATCAAAGGAAATTTCCCTCTATACTTATTATCAAGAGTAGCCATTTCCCTAATTTCCTTTGCTAGGACTTTATTTCTAGGAAAAATAGGAAACATGGCTCGACATGAAGAAAGAAGGATAATACATAAAATAAAAGAAATACAGTTTAGCTGCTTCATCATTTAATCCTTTGTAATAGAAATATAATACTCAATGAACTTTAAAAATCGCTATGTCATCATTATAATAATCGCATAACACTTAAATAAGTATCATTATTGTTTGAAGTCTACTTTTTTAGATTTGGCTAAATCTATATTCTAGGGCAATGGTTTCAAATTTATTCATTGAAAAATATGGCAGAATATAGATTTTTGTATATTGGTATTTGCTTACTAATAAGTATACTAAATCCTCATAGCATTCAGAGTAATTATCTCAAATACGTGGGAACTTATTTATTCATTATTTCAACTAGTACATATAACATCAAAATATAATTGAAACCCTAAGAGGATTTTCACCCATGGAAAAAAAGAAAATTAAATACTCTTTTAAAAAAGAAGAAAAATTAAAGAAAAAGAAAGTGATTGAAACCCTTTTTAAAAAAGGAAAATCGTTTCACCAATTTCCTTTTCGTTGGGTTTATCTAAAAACAAAAGAAGATCAAAAATTCCCGATTCAAATGGGTGTTTCGGTTTCTAAACGAAAATTTAAATTAGCTGTAGATCGAAATCGAATCAAACGATTAATGCGGGAAACTTGGCGATTAAATAAACATATCGTTTACCAAGAACTTGAAGAAGGCACTTCATTTGTAGTGATGTTGATTTACACCTCTCAAGAAGAAATGGATTTTGAAGATTTGAATAAAAAGATGAAAAAATCTATCCGACGTTTTTTATCATTACATGAATCCAAAAATTCATAAAATGGTAGGATTGATTCTTTATTACCTATTTATTATTGCTGCTTTTTTTCAAATTATATATTGGGGAATTATTTTTGCTCGATTAGCAGTAAAGCCAATTGAAAAGAAAAAGGATCAAGAACAAATTCCTATTAGTGTTGTCATATGTGCTTATAATGAAACTGAAAATTTAAAGGCTCATTTACCGTTAATCTTAGAACAAAATTATCCACATTTTGAAGTCCTTCTCGTAAATGATGCTTCTTCTGATGATACATCAGTTGTTTTATCCACTTTTCAACAAAGTTATCCACATTTAAAGGTTCTAGAATTAGAATATCCAGAAAATCACAAAAGAATGGGTAAAAAAAATCCACTTTCTCAAGGTATTCAAACTTGTAGTCATGATATTATTTTAGTTACTGATGCAGATTGTAGTCCAAATTCTAAATATTGGATTTCGAATATGGCAAAAACAATTCAAGGTTCCACTCAAATTGGTTTGGGATACGGTCCATATCAACAAAATCCAGGTTTTTTAAATAAATTCATAAAATTTGAGACCATATATACAGCCATTCAGTATATGTCCTTGTCTTTATGGGGACAACCTTATATGGGCGTTGGACGCAATATGATTTATAAAAAAGAGTTATTTTATAAGGTAGGCGGTTTTGAAAAGCATCGACATATTGCTTCGGGGGATGATGATCTCTTTGTGAATGAAATTTCGAATGGTCAGAATACTGAGATTGTTTTAGATCCAAAAACCTTTATGTATTCTCCTGCAATGGATACTTGGCGTAAATATTACAAACAGAAAAGTAGACATTTAACAACAGGAAGACACTATCAATTCAAACATCAAGTGTTATTGGGTTTGCTGTCTTTGTCGCATTTTGGTTTTTATATATTTGGCATACTGTTATTGATCAATGGGTTTAGCATAGTTTTTGCAGCTACATTATTCACAAGTACTCTACTTCTTAAAACCATAGTTTTTGCCATCATTTCGCATAAACTTGATGAACGCCGTATAATACCTTATTTTCTTTTATTAGATGTAATTTATATATTATATTACATCGCATTTACTCCTGCTTTAGCATGGGGAAAAACGGAAAAATGGAAGTAAAAAACAAAAATGAACACCTTTCTGTAAAAGCTCAAGCTGATTACGAATTAGTTCTAAAAGCCGTAAACAATAATGACCAACAGGCCTACACCGTCTTGATGGAACGGTATCGTAATTCTATTTTCCATATGATGTTAAAGATGGTCAACAACAGAGATGATGCTGATGATTTAACATTAGAGGCTTTTGGTAAGGCTTTCAAAAAATTACCGAGTTACGCTCCTAAATATGCATTTAGTACCTGGCTATTTAAAATAGCGATCAACAATTGCATTGATCATATGCGCAAAAAGAAATTGCACTTGCTTTCTATTGATGATCCCATTGGTGATGAAGGAAAAAATGATTTTTCAAATAATTTACAATCCAATACTCTTGATCCAGAGGAAACATATATCCGTGGACAGAAGGTAAAATTAATGCGTAAAGTATTGGGCCAATTAAATGTGAAATATCGTTTAATGATCGAGCTTCGATTTTTTGAGGATTTGAGTTATGAGGAAATTGCACAAGAATTAGATATTCCTTTAGGAACGGTTAAAGCGCAATTATTTAGAGCCAAAGAAATTCTTTATAATTTACTACAAACACCCAATTCTAAAGCCCATTTAGATATTGTAAAAAAGAAGAAGAAAAAGAAGAAAAAGAAATAATACTCTAATATGAATTTAAGGAAACCTCATATTCTTATTATATCCGTTATTGTTTCTTTCATTTTTTTCATTGCGCTATCTTATTTCTTTACAGGAATTTCTAATTATATTTCGGGTAAACTACAACCCAATTATATTACACCTACTCAGAAAGATTCTGCGTATATGGATTTATTAATGAATCCGATAAAGCGGGATACTGTCATGGATTTAAGCAATGCTTTACGCCCTTTTTATATTGTATCTGATTCTATGAAAACGATATTAGATGCAGAAATTTCACCGCAGCTCATTTCAGAAATATTAATCGAAAAAGGTCTCGCTCTCGAATTAAGAAATGAATTAAAAAAAATGGATGATCAGGATATTATCCAATGTCCAAATTGTTTGGAAGATACCTTTCATCAAGAATCTAAATGGATTGAATACATTCAAAGTACACCTCCTAAGGAAGTTAAAAGTTACATTGATCAAAAAATTATTCTAGTAGAAAAAGCGGAACACCAGCGCTTAATGGAATATCAATAAATCAAGGAACATCCATATATTTATGTGTCTGTAAAGACACTCTCCATTCTGGATGACTTTTAGCATAATCAATCATTAAGGGTAACATTTCTTTCTCTTTGGACCATTCAGGTTGAAGCAGTAAAGCACAATTTTTGTTAACTTGAGTTGCATGTTCTTCAGCCCATATTAAATCATGTTTATTAAATACTATGATTTTTAATTCATCTGCATGTGGATAAAATTCTTCTAAAGGATGTTTAAATTTTTTAGGCGAGAGGCAAATCCAATCCCAAATCCCCGTTAAAGGATGCGCGCCAGATGTTTCAATATGAGTTTTCAACCCTGCTTTTTGTAGTTCTCTTGTTAGGTATGTTAAATCATACATTAAGGGTTCTCCACCAGTAATGACTACTAATTTACTTGGATGGGATAAAGCACGTTCTACTAATTCGGTCACTTGCATCTTTGGATGTTTATCTGCATCCCATGATTCTTTCACATCACACCAAACACAACCCACATCACATCCACCGAGACGAATAAAATAAGCAGATTTACCCTGATGTACTCCTTCTCCTTGAATTGTGTAGAATTGTTCCATCACTGGAAGCTCCATCACCTTTTTCATTCTTATAATTTTAGGCTACAAATGTACGTTGTTTCTAGGTTCTATACCACTTTAAAATTGAAGTGATTAAAAAGGACAATCGATTTGTCAATTTCAATTCAGAATTTTTTAAACATTTTATGAAAAGATTCTTGCATTATTAAGATAATTAACTTTACTTTGTAATTCAAAGTACTTTTAGCATGAGCAACCAAAAGAATCATATAGAAGAATTAGGGTATATCCGTTCCATGATGGAAAACTCCTCTCGATTTATCTCGTTAAGTGGATTATCAGGTGTAGGAGCAGGCATCATAGCGCTCTTAGGAGCAGCAGCTGTATATGTTTATTTAGGTACAAGTCCTTTCAATGGAAAACGGTGGTACTACGTTGAAAAGTGGCCTTATGAAAAATGGGGGATGTCTCCAGAAGTTTTTTTCTTATTGGACGCTGGCATTGTATTAGTTTTAGCGACAGCCATTGGTTATTATTTTTCGAAGAAAAAAGCTAAAAAAGCAGGAGAGAAATTAGTTACAAAAGCATCTATGCGTTTATTATCTAATTTTTTAATTCCATTAATTTCAGGCGGTATTTTTTGCTTAATGTTGTGGAGATTAGGACACTTTGGAATTATAGCACCCAGCATGTTAATCTTTTATGGATTAGCATTAATAAATGGTAGTAAATATACTTTAGACGATATTCGATATTTAGGTTACGCCGAATTAACTTTAGGTTTATTAGCTACTTGGTTTTTTGGTCATGGTCTTTTATTTTGGGCAATTGGATTCGGTGTATTACACATTGTTTACGGACTAAGAATGTATTTTAAATACGATAGATAAATTATTGTTATAATAATTTTCTAATTCAATTATCATGAAAGACATTATTAATAAATTAAATAAAATTTTCGACAGCCGAATGCGGCTGGGGATTATGTCTGTCTTAGTGGTAAATGATTGGGTTGAATTTAAATATTTAAAAGAAGTTCTAGATGCTTCTGATGGTAATTTGGCCAGTCATATTAAAGCCCTTGAAAAAAATGAATATATCGATGTTCAAAAATTGTTTGTAGGTAAAAAACCACAAACATCTTATAGAGTCACTTCATTGGGAAAAAAAGCATTTCAAGAACATTTAAATGCGCTTGAAAAATTATTGAATAATCGGAATAAATAATAATAACTATTTTTTTTACGTTTCCACTTTGTAATTCAAAGTAATTTGCAAAAATTTAAAATCATGAATTCAGAAGAAATTATATCATTAATCACCCTCAGCGGAATTTTAATGGTTTTATATTTTCCTTTTATTTATTTCAAAAATAAATGGCTAAATGTACATGAAGAAATTCCGAATAAACGAATACATCAATCGTTGATTGTAGCACCTTTTATTTATATGGGCATTATCTTTTTTGTTTTATTTTTTAGTAATTCGAATTTAAAAAATAACTCAACAGGTAATGAAATGACTTTTAATTATAAAATATGGTCACAAAATATAGATCAACGAAAAATGATGTTAAATGACTTATTGGAGCGAAAAATTTTAGAAGATAAGACTAAGAAAGAAATCATTAAATTATTAGGAAAAGATTTTGATTCTCCTAGTAATACACAATTAGCATATGCTATCGAAAAGGAACCGATACCCGATATTTTATTAATAAATTTTAATGATGGAATCGTTTCGAAAATCAAACATATTCCGCAATAATTTAAAAAAGAATATTATGGAAAATACATTCGTTAAAAAGAGAACTAGAATATTACAATGGTTGGTAAATTTCACTGCCCCCATTTATATGTCATTAACCAAGAAACATAAAAAAGCTTGGAAATATAAAATAAATGATTTACGAAATTTCCCTTCAGGTTCATTAGGAAAAGAAATGGCTAATTTTTTAGATCAACATAGAATTGATTTAATTCCAAAAGCTGAACGTCATGATGTATTTCATATATTAACGGGTTACCATATAACTCCTGAAGAAGAAACCATGATGCAATTTTGGTTACTAGGAAATCGAAAATTTACACCTTATACTATTGGCACTTGTATTATTGGATTTATTTTAATTCCTGAACATTGGTCTTCTTTTATTCAAGCTATAAAAAAAGGAATGCAATCTCCTTGTATATCAAATTGGGATTTTGAATCTATGCTTTATATTAATTTAAATCAAATTATACATAAAATACATTTTAGTTATCCGACTTTAAGTCTAAAAAAATTTAATTAATCACTTTGCAAATCAAAGTACTTTTAAAACCGATCATTATGGGAATGAATAAAATATATCACAATACGATAAAAGAGAATTATATCAGCTCTTTATTTAAGAAACCGATTAGTAAAAAGACTACTCTATTTCTGCTTACTTCGGCTTCAATTTTATTTTGTTTCGGGATGCTATTATATCGTTTAAAAATAATTCCGATATACCAACCCATTGTTTATAATAGTGCAGAAAATTCATTTGTTGCCACACAAGAAGGAACATTTATTTTTTTAGTTTGGAATTTATTTTTAGCCTGGATTCCATATGCCATTGCAATATCACTTGATACGATATATAAGAAAATAAATTCTAAGATACTTTTGATTTTAATTTTGATGATTTGGTTGTTTTTCTTTCCGAACGCCCCATACATCATTACTGATTTTGTCCATTTAAAACGACGTTTTCATTTACCATATTGGTATGACATTTTAATGTTGTATTCATTTGCAGGAACAGGATTGGTGTTGGGGCTTCTTTCTTTATTAGAAGTCGAAAAATTCTTATTAAAGATCACATCAAAATTAAAAACTTATTTATTCATTTTTTCATCGATACCCTTATGTGGTATTGGAATTTGGATGGGCAGATACCAACGTTGGAATAGTTGGGATGTTGTCACTCGTCCCCATAAAATTATACAAGATGTTGGCAGTCATTTTTATCATTATTCAGAGCATATGAATGAAATAGGAATCAGTGTTGCCATTAGCATTATTTTATTATTATCCTATTTATTTATGAAAACATTAATGGGTTATTCTTTAGAAAAAAATAATTAATGTTGTTTTAATATAAACATTCATCGTCTTTTCAAACAGGAAAAAATCAGATGGTCATACACCTGATAAAACGAAATTTTTGTTGATTTAAATCAGAAGAAAATGAAAAATACGATTATTATTAATAGCTGTATTATTTTAGGTACCATTGCATTTAATATTTTATTCTGGAAAGAAGGAATGGGTATTAATACTGTTATTTTTACTCTTTTAATGATACTAGGAATTTTTATTACAGACAAGGAAGCATTGCAGAACAAAAACATGCAAATTATTACCTTAGAA
>JAHDFV010000062.1 GCA_020627985.1 Saprospiraceae bacterium | reverse complement strand
CTTCTGGAGTAGGTATATTGGGTTCTAGCAAATTTGGAAACGCAAGTCGAGCAGCTACTTTCTTTTTAAGAAAAAATGACTCCATACCTAAATCATGATCTAAGGCAGAAAGGTGAGGATAATTAATTACCCCAATAAAACCGTCTAATTGTGGATAAAAATCTGAAGGCGTGGTATAAGAAAAAAATATTTTTCCATTGGGTCCTACTTTAAAATCTACATCACTATTAATGTTTAATGTACTGAGATCACCAACAAAATTCTTAACACTTAAATCATCCATATCATATTGAAAGATACTCCCATTTTCATATCGATATAAATACCTACCATCTAGACTATAGGCTCCATAATAATTAGTTCCTTCAACATTTAAAGTCCCTTCTAAACTTATTTCTCCAGTGACATTATCAAAATTAAATACTTTATTTCTTACAGCGAACTGGTCTCCTGTTGGTGATGTATTGATAACTTTTGACATAAAAAAATCATTGTCATCATAATATTGAATAAAAGATAATTCTCCTTCTGGATCAGATAAATAATCCAATTTATAAACCAAAGGCCTTGCTGTATTTTTATTTAATACTATAATCCAAAACTCATATTCATTACACCCAGGAATAACAGTAATTGATTCCCTTACTCGAATAGCTCCATTATTATCAATTGAATAATCACCTCCATCATCTGGCGCAACAATAGGTGAGGATGATTGAAGGGAAACAGGTGTTGCATATGAGTTATCATACCTAACTGTTAAGCGATATAATCCTTGACTTTGACCTACTCCTGATTCGAATACGCCGTTATCTGCACCAATTGCTATAATATCGAATTGGGTTCCAGAGGGTGCTGGTATTGATACTCCACCTTGATCTAATCTTGTTCCTATTGGGCCAACGGCAGAAACTTCTTGATGATTTGCATCATAAAGTGTTGCTCCAATTTCATTATAAATTACATCTCCACTTGGCTGAGCAATATAAAATAATATATTTCCGTTCAAATCTGATTGCACCATAGAAGATCTCTTGATATAATGCGGAAAAGTAATTTGTGATGCTATCTTTTCATCGAAACTTAAACCCCATCCACTACCGAAATACATATTCCTTTTATGGCTAAAAGGATCCATTTGGCAAATTGTAGGATAAAGAATTATTTCGTCTGATTCAGATAAACCAAAAGTGGGTGAATCGGGGTCGTTATTTGTTACAGTAACAGAAAGGGTTTTAGGAATTTCTTCTGTAAATGTGTAGGGTAGTGTAATTGGCGATCCATCTAAATACCATTGGCTATCAAATGAATCACTAACTCCAGTTATTTGAAAATCCACCTCTTCATTGATACATGGGTGTGTATCGGGGCTTTTTATTCTAGCTAAGAAATTACAATCACTCGTTTCTCCTAAAACATTAACAGCATCCCATGCTTCTTCTATATTGGTTTTGTAAGTACAACCAAATACTGCCTGATCTGCAAGAATACTTGCTTCTCTCATATCTGAAAAACTCGGTGTATAACTTAAATAATTATATGATTCAATTGTTATGAATAAAGCGTTTTCTATTCCAATATCATTAGCAAGTATATAAAACCAATGATTCATAACACTACTATTAATGTGTAGCCCTCCTGGAGTATTTGGATCGTGCCAAAAATCTCCTTCATAACTATCTGGATGATTATAAAGGTTAGGAGATTCAAAACTTCTAAGTCCTGGTTGTCCATTTATTGATATGCAGGTTTCAGCAATCAACCATGGATCTAATAGATCATCATCATATCCTAATTCTTCTATCGCATAATGTTCTACTACTGCACCAAATATATCTGAAAAAGATTCGTTAATTGCTCCTGATTCTCCACTATATACTATATCAAATGGGCTAAAATAATCTGTAATGGCATGCCCATATTCATGTGCTACAATATCTAATGAATTTACAGGACTATCTGCTAAATAATCTTCATCTCCTTCTACAAATCCTTTACCAAAAATTAGTACAAAACCATCCCAAAAAGCATTGTGTCTTTCTCCTTGATCATCTCCATAATTTACATAACAATTAATTTCGCCTCCTTTTTTATCATAACTGTCATATCCATATTGAGCAAAAAAATCATACGTTATTTCTGCAGCCCATTGTACTAATAGTCCTGATTTTTCTGCATTATTTGTAAAATCATTGAAATTAGGAGAAGCAGAACTCCCAACTGCAGCATCTGCAAAATCAGTTGTAAAATCATCAAAAATGAAGGTGTTTATATTTTTCTCACAATTCCGTAATTCATAAAGATTAGATTGTTCATCATGATTAACATTACAAGTTTTCGGCTCGTAATATAAAACATCAGCGGTTGTTTCGTGTGGTATGCCGCAAGCACGGTGTATAAGGTCTACTTTATCTATTATTTCTCCTGTTTGGGCATCTACATAAACACTTTTTTTATAGAGAGGCTTTATACTATGAATAATCATTTTATATGCTAAAGTATATCCCTCATTCTTATTCATTTTAGCATTCGAATAATAGATTAATTCTGGTTCTGGATAACTCGTTGCATTTGGATCTTTTTTAACTTGTTTTATTATTTTTTCATATGATGCATCTGTCCAAGAATATCTTTTCGATTGCATTGTTTTTAGCGTGTTTTGTATTATAAACTCTTTTTCTTTTATATTTTGAATGTTTGGTAATTGGTTTTCTGGAACTAAATGATGACTCGCCGCGAAAACAGAACCATTTAAGATATGACAATTTAGAAAAGCTCCTTCAATGGAAATATTATTTTTAAATTGTTGATAATAAATATGGTTAATACCATTATTAATATGTTCATGACTAATACGGAGATTTTTTGAATTTTGAATTTGAAATTCTTTTGTAATTCTTGAAATAAGAATCTCTTTAGAAATTTGTTCATCGATCTTATATCTATTCCATTCCGTTTTTTGTGCGGATAAGCCAATAGATACACACATGATTAATAATATGAAATGTAGTCGTTTCATTACTTGTCTGTTTATTATCATAATTTAATCGTCCGTTACTTTTTGAAGTTTCGAACATTTTGCCTGTTACGATAAAGGTAACTTAGAAGAAGAATAAAAAAAAAATACAATTCCAAGGTCTATTAAATAGAATCCATATTAAAACAAAAGCTGACTCAACACTAAACCCAACTCATAATACGCTATAAAAGAGGGTTTTAAAAAAATATTTTTCCAAAAAATACGTTTTATTTTGTTACATTATTTAGGGATTGTTATTGAAATCTATTTGTTTTATTCTTCTAATTGTTTCAACAGCCATTGGCTACTTTCGAATGGTTTTTTTTGAAGTAAAATTTCTTTTAATTTTGTTCTTTTTTCGGGACTCGCTCTTATTATTCTTTGAAGAAAATTATTAAAATCTTGGTAAAATCTTTTTCTAGATTTTGTGTAATTACTCTCTCTTGAAAGTAAAGCTTTGAAAGAATTTATCTTAGATTCAGTAATATCGTATTCCTTTTTTTTATAAAAAATTTGAATCTCTAATTTTCGTGCATCTAAATAAATTGGATTCTTTTTATTAAAATCAATCTGATATAATGAATTCAAACTTTTATCATATTTCATTTCTTCAAATTCTATAATTGCATTGCAAAAATTTACTAATCCTATTTTGTATCTGGGTTCAAAGAATTTTTGATATTTTTTTAGTATTAATTTCGCTTCTTTGATAAGCCCCAATTCGACTCTAGCTTTGAAAAGCACATAAAATGAATAAGGAAAAATATACTTTTCATGCCAAATGATTTTATTTTTTAACTGGATATCATTGACTTCAATTATCTTATTTAAATATTTTTCATCTCCTGTTTCATTATATTTTGCTTTGTTATAAAATATAGCACCATACGTTCCTCCAGCTAAATCGAAAGCTGATACTTTTTTATTTCCTTCAAGTAAACTAATTATATAATTATACGCTTCTTCATTTTTTTGATTTTGAAAAATATAAATTTGGTGATAATATAAATCAAATGCAGTTCTTCCTTTATAATCATCTAAATACTTCGATTCGTCAGATAAAATTTGACTAGTAATTTCACCAAATATTTCTTTCGTTTTGTAATCTGATGACATGACATTCATTGTTGGTAATGAACTATAATATGTCGTACTTATGTTTAATGTGAATAAAACTACATACTCTTCAAATCGTTTGACTATTTTTTTTACAATAGCTTCTTTTTTGAATCGATATTTATTTTCGAACTCAGTATCTATTTTTAAAATAATGAAATTTAATTCATTATTAGCCATTTCTAATTTTAAAAAATATTGATTTAAAAAATCTGTTTTTTCCAGAGATGATTCTAATTTTTTATTTTCCTGTTCAAAGAAATCAGCATCTAGCTTATCCAGATAAAAATCACTTAAAACCCTATGCTTTAATATTGGCTTTTTGTTCGTTTGTTGAATCGTTATAAATTGCTCTACTACATTAAAAGCTACATTGAATAATTGTCTAAATTTTATATCACTAAAATTCTGTTGAGGATATATTTTATTAAAACACTCTAACTTGGTAAATGTAAATTCCCTATCTGTCTCTTTAAAAAATAAAAAAAGTTGGTATACAGATTTTACTTTACAAAATAATGGATATGTTGAAAACTCAATTAGATTTTCAAATTCATCATCATCTAACAATTTAATAATTTTCATTAATTTGTATTGCTTCATCTTAATTCTATTTCTTTAAATGAACATTTTCATAATTTAGAAAAAATAACTTGACAAAAGGAATTATTTAAATTTAATTCTATTTAATAAAAATGTAATTTAATTTTTAATTACAAGAGCTGGAACTTTTTCTTATACATTTTGATTTATATCTATTATTAGATCATAAAGCAGTTAATCCTATAAAATAAAATTCAAGTGTTGAGTACATGTATTTCTTCGATTCACGTAATTATAACGGTCCTAAGGTACTGGAATTCGGGCGACCGAAAACTGGGAGTATTGTTTTATCTCCAAGAGAAAAAGCAAAACGTGTTCACTGATTAAATTTAAATTTAAATTTAATTAAGAACGGCTCGACAAAATGACATTTACAATTTTACCTTGAATTCTTTTTAAGTGAATAGATAATAGTGAAAAAGAAAGAATTCACTAATAATTTTTAACCATAAAAAACAACATCATGTCTTTGTTTAACTTTCGAAAGAAAACGAAAAAGCGTACAATTAATCGTGCAGGTGGTGAAGCTTTTGTACAATCACCAAAAATGCAATTGGCCTCTATTCTATTGACTTCTTTTGCTAAAGATCAATTTTATAGAGATGCTAAAAATACTTTTGATGAATTAATAAAATTAATGTCAAAAGTTGATCCTATTTTTTCTGCGAAAGCAGCTATTTATGCTCGTACGAAATTCAATATGCGTTCTATTACTCACGTTTTAGCCGCTGAATTATGTGCACATGCATCAGGTCAACCTTGGGCGAAAGAATTTTATTACCAAATTGCTACTCGTCCAGATGATATGTTAGAAATCGTTGCTTATTACTTTAATCAAGGTGGCAAGACATTACCCAATGCCATGAAGAAAGGATTTGCAGCAGCTTTTGATAAGTTTGATGGATATCAATTGGCGAAGTATAGAGGAGAAAATAAGGGTGTTAAGTTAGTTGACTTAGTGAACTTAGTTCACCCTATGCCAACACAAAAAAATGCGAAGGCATTGGAACAATTGATGAAGGGTACTTTGCGAAATACTAAGACTTGGGAATCTAAATTAACTCGTGCTGGACAAGTTGCTGAAACAACTGAAAATAAAGCAGCTTTGAAAGCGACTGCTTGGAAAGAATTGTTAGAAACTAAAAAGTTGGGATATTTTGCATTGTTGAGAAACTTAAGAAACATTTCAGAACAATCTGCTGATTCTTTAGATCTCGCTTTGTCTACTTTGGTAGATCGAGACAGAATTAAGAAGAGTAAAGTATTACCTTTTCGATTCTTATCTGCAATTGATGCAATTAAGGAAGCTAAGATTAATATTAAAGATCAAAGAAAGATTCTTAAGGCTTTGCATGAAGCATTAGAAATCTCATTGGATAATGTGCCAGTTTTTGAAGGAAATACATTAGTCGTTTTGGATGATTCTGGTTCGATGACTTGGTCTAAGAAATCAGGTAAGTCTCCTATGGAAATCGGATCTATTTTCGCAGCGATGCTATATAAAAGCAATGATGCAGATTTAATGCGATTCTCAGATGATGCTTCTTTTGTTCGTCCTTATTTTGGAAACTCCGCTTTAAGTATTGCAGATCATTTAATCAAAAATGCTTCATCTGCAGGAACGAATTTCCACGCGATTTTCAAGAAAGCGAAGAAGAGCTATGATCGTATCATCATCCTTTCTGATATGCAAGGTTGGGTCGGTCACTATAGCCCAAAGGATGCTTTTAATGATTATAAAAAGCGTACTGGAGCGACCCCATTTATCTATTCTTTTGATTTGAATGGATATGGTAGTTTGCAGTTCCCTGAAAACAAGGTTTTCAATCTAGCAGGGTTTAGTGATAAGGTCTTTGATTTAATGTCTTTATTAGAAACGGATCGAATGGCTTTGGTCAATGAAATTGAAAACGTTAGCCTATAATTAGGGATTTTTATATAGTTGTATCCCCACTTCTTTTGAGGTGGGGATTTTTTTTATCTCACTAAATTAATAAAGCCTTCTTTTGCCATTTCTTCTTCATTCCAGTTTATGGCTCTTATTTTATAAGCATAGATATCTGGGTTTTGTTCAACTCCTTTAAAGGTGCCATCCCATCCTTCATTGATATCATTGGTTTCAAATATTTTTTCGCCCCAGCGATTAAATATTTGATATGAGATTAATTCCTTAATTCCCCAACCAAAGACAGGCATTTCATCATTATTACCATCTCCATTTGGAGTGAAAGTAGTAGGCATATCTATATAGGTATCTGGTCGTATGATAATGGTAAAGGTTAAGTTTTTATCAAAACAACCAGCTAATACTTATTTAAGTAACTTAGGAAATACATGGTAATATGATCCAAAAAATAACAACTATATTTTTAACTCTTTTTTTATCATTTCAGCTATTCGGTCAGGACATTCATTTATCTCAATTTTATACTAACAATACTCATTTAAATCCTGCAATGACTGGGAATTTTAATGGCAATTATAGAATTGGTTTAAATTATAGAAGTCAATGGTCTCAATTATCTGTTCCTATCATAACTACTCTTTTATCTTTTGAAAAAAAATTAGATTATTACGAACAAGAGGTTGGAATAGGAGGATTAATTGCACACGATCGTTTTAGTGATTTTAATATCGCTAATACTAAAATATATTTATCAGGAAGCTATAGAAGAGATTTAGGTCCATTTGATATTGGGCTTGGACTTCAATTGGGTTATGTTATTAAACGGCAAGATTTTTCTGATCAATCTTTTCCTGTTCAATGGGATTATGATCAGGGAGATTTCGATTTAGGCTTATCTAATTTAGAAGGAGATTTAAATAATAGTGCGAATTATTTCGATATGAATTTTGGTCTTACCCTTTCTCGACAATGGAATAAAAGAGTTAAAACTACTTTAGGTTATGCTGGTTACCATATTACCCAACCTCAAGAATCTTTTTTAAATGATGATTTTAAAATTAAATGGCGATCTAAAATTCATTGGTCAGGAGAAATTAGATTAAATCAAAGTCTATTTATTGAACCACATGCATTATTGATGTGGACAACTTCAACAGAAGATTTAGTCCTCGGTTCTAATTTCAGATACCAAAGCGAAAAAATGGGTGTTCGTTTAGGCGTTTTCCATAGAGGAGGGCTTCCTGATAGTGATGCATTGATTTATAAAATTGGATTATTGTATAAATCTTTTGACATCGGATTTAGTTATGATTTTAATATCTCTGAACTTAGTCAAAATACGACTCGTAAATCTACTTACGAAATTTCCTTTATTTATACCGCTCCAAATATTTCTTTACAACAAAAATCTATTCCTTGTGAAAGATTTTAAAATAAATAGAAATGAATTCAAGAACAGCTATCACTATTTTATTTATTTTATTTTCCCTTCATTCTCTTTCAGCTCAAAATAAAGAGCTTGTTATTCCTTCTAAGAATACTAAAAAATTAATTAAAGAAGCAGATTGGGCATTTGACAATGGAGATGTTTTTGTCGCAAATGGTTATTATCAAAAACTAATTGAACTTGGCAATAACGATGTTGATATATTAAATCGTTTGGCGCATTGTCAAATGATGATGCGTGATTATCAAAATGCAGAAAACAACTTTCAAAAAGTTTATGAAAAAGCTGCTGAAAAACATCCTACTTCATTATTTTATTGGGCATTGATGCAAAAATCAAATGGTAAATATTCTGATGCCAAAATAAATTTTGAAAAATTTAGAAAATCAACTCGTAAAATGGACGATAAGTCCTGGTCTAAAAAAAATAGAATTGAAATAGAAGGTTGTGATTTAGCTTTACAATTAAAAGATTCAAAGCAAGTTTTACATGTACAACATTTAAAAGGAGATATTAATCATCCGCACATTGAATTTTCTCCTATTCCTTATAAAGGAAATCAATTAATTTATGGATCCAATAAAACGGATGAAATTCTTTTTTATAAGGTAAAAAAAGATAATTATAAAAAAGAAAAAAATAATGTTCCCATTCGTAAATTATATATCGCTACAAAAAACAATAATAACGAATGGATTTCCGAAGGAGAATGGGAAGGTCCTTTTAATGATGAAAACCATACAGGAAATGGTGCTTTTTCTTTAGATGGAAACCGATTTTATTTTACAAAATGCGCTAAAAACGAAAGGAATAAAACGATCTGCAAAATATACATTTCTGAAAAGAAAAATAATGCTTGGAGTAAAGCAAAATTATTAAATAAGAATATCAATTTATCTGGCTACACCAACACCCAACCTACAGTAGGTGTTGAATCTAGAAAAGGGAGAGAAGTTTTATATTTTGTTTCAGATCGACCCGAAGGAAAAGGAGGTTGGGATATTTGGTATACTACTTTTAATCAAAAAAAGAATACTTATTCTGAAGTCAGAAATGCAGGAAGAGATATTAATTCTACTGGAACAGAATGCACCCCTTATTATCATCCAAAAACTAAAACCTTATATTTTAGTTCTAATGGAAAACCGAGTGTTGGTGGTTTAGATATTTTTTATGCACAAGGAGAAAAAGGTCAGTGGGAAGAAGAAGCTAAAAATATTGGCTTTCCTTTAAATTCTTCTGCAGACGATTTAGATTATATTTTAAGGACAGATGATTCTGGATTTTTGGTGTCTAATAGAAAAGGAGGCACTTCTTTAGGTGTTGAAACTTGTTGTGATGATATTTATTCTTTTTCTGACAAAAAAGATATGAACTCAAAACTTTCTTTGAAAGTATCTGAACAAGGAAACATAAAACCTACTTCTAATAGTTTTGCTAAAATTTATATTCTTGAAAGCAATGGAAAAAAATTAATTGAAGAAAAGGAGGTAAATAATGGCACAATTGATTTTATATTAAATGAAGGAAAAGAATATTTCATTGAGATTAGCAAAGATGGTTTTGAGAAAAGTATTCTAAATTTTAATCCAACGAATAATATTAAATCAAATACAATTAATAAAGAAGTGGTTTTAATTCCTATTAAAAAATCTGATCCTGTTGCTTCAGTTCCAAAACCAAGTCCTCCAATTACTAAACCTCTTTCTAAACCTAGACCTAATTCACCTATAATTAATTTTAATTCTATTAAAGTAGGAGATGCTCCGATTGTTTTAGAAGATATTTATTTCGAATTTGATAGTGATCAACTCACTCCATCTTCTATTCAAATTATTGATGATGTATTATTGGGTTTTTTAAACAAAAGAAATCGTGCCATTATTTTAATTGCTGCTCATACGGATAGCAAAGGAAATGATACATATAATGAAAAGCTTTCTCAAAGAAGAGCGCAAAGTGTTATTCAATATTTGATACAAAAGAAAGGGATAAACCCAAAACGGTTAAGCGCAAAAGGATTTGGTGAAAAAAATCCAAGAGCATCTAATTCGAATCCAGATGGCACCGATAACCCTGAAGGTCGCCAGAAAAATAGAAGAGTAGAATTTTCTGTAATTGGTGAATTATAATTTAATTTCTTTAAAGTCATTAGAAATTAAATAATTATTTTTCCTTTTAGGATTAGGAAAACCTATTAAATTGATTCTGTATTTAAATTTTGGTATTAATTTTCCATCAATTCTTTGAATTAAAACTAATTCATCATTTAAACTATTTAATTCAAATTCTGAATAAAAATAAATTTCATTCTCGTAATTATATCCTTCTCCCTCATCAAAGTAAAATTCACTTTTCGTTATTCCATTTTTATAATAAATATTTAAATCTACAATTTCTATTTCTTTTTCTCCTACATAATTCATTACTGGAAAAATAGGAATAACAGAACCTTCTTTAATATAAATTGGTATATGCTCTTTTACAATTTCAACCCAATGATCTTCTCCACCTTTTAATAAATCATTTGAAAAATAATTGTACCAATTACCTTCAGGTAAATAAACAATTTGCCCTTGTATTTTTGCTTGTAAAACTGGAGAAATTAAAATATGATTTCCTAATAAAAATTCATTATTCCTTTTCGTATTTTCAATATTTTTTTGTTCTACAAAAGAAATAGGTTTCAACATCGGAATTCCTTTAGAATGATATTGATAAAATGCAGTATAAATATTCGGCAATAATTGATAGCGTAATTCAATCGCTTTTTTCGTTAACTCTAAAGCTTCTTTACCAAAAGACCATGGTTCTTGTTCTCCGTGATCTCCAGAAGAATGCGTTCTAAAAAAAGGATGAAAAACTCCTAATTGAATCCAACGGTAAAATAATTCTGGCGTTGGATGATAAACGAAACCACCTATATCAGAACCACAAAACGAAACTCCAGAAATTGATAACCGTTGACATTGAACATTTGCAATATGTAAATGCCTCCATGTTGCTAAATTATCTCCAGTCCAAACACTCGAATATCTTTGCAAACCTGAATATCCTGAGCGAGTAATTATTAAGGGTCTTTTATTAGGATTTATTTTTTTAACTCCTTCAAAAGTTGCTCGAGCCATTTGCATTCCATATACATTATGCGCTTTACGATGATCACAAGGATTATGATCATAATCATGTTGAATATCTAAAGGGAATGTTTTAGATTCTACTTCAAACAATGCAGGTTCATTCATGTCGTTCCAGACACCATCTACATTTAAATCTTCAATTAATTCTTTATATAATTCTCCCCACCAAACTCTGACTTCTGGATTCGTGAAATCTGGAAAATAACATTCATCTGGCCAAACTTTTCCTTCAAAATATTCTCCTTGTTTCGTTTTACAAAAAACATCATTTTTAATTCCTGATTTAAATACACTATAATTTTTATCTACTTTAATTCCAGGATCAATTATTACAACAGTTTTAAAACCATCATCTTTTAAATCTTGAATCATTTTTTTAGGATGAGGGAATTTTTCGTTGTCCCAGGTAAAACATCTAAAACCATCCATATAATCTATGTCCAAATAAATTGCATCGCAGGGAATATCATGTTCTCTCATTTTAGATGCAATTTCTTTGACTTGACTTTCGGGATAATAACTCCATTTACATTGCTGATAGCCTAAAGCCCAAAGAGGTGGCATTTCTGGTGTACCAGTTAGTAATGTATATTCTTGACAAACATCTAATAATTGAGGTCCATAAATAAAATAATAATTCATTTCACCCCCATCAGCATAAAACTCTGTTGCTAATGGATTACTCTTCGAAAAATCAAAATGAGTTTTATATGAATTATCAAAGAAAATTCCATAACCTTCTCCATGGTGTAAGCCATAATAAAAAGGAATATTTCTATAGATAGGGTCCATATTTTCTTCATAGCCGTATGTATCTGTACCCCAATTTTGAAAGGTCTTTCCATAAATATTTAAATCGGTTGGTTTATCTCCTAACCCAAAAAATGATTCTGCTTCTTGTGTTTTTTTTCCTAATTTAATTCGGGGTTCTTCTTTATCATTTTCTATCCAATAAAAACCTTTTCCATCTTCATTTATTATATTATCATTCTGATCTAATATTTTAATCTTTGCGTTAGATTTTTCAATTTGTATTTTTAATTGACCTGTATTTATTTCATAATGCTCATTTAAATCAAAAAAATGATAACTCTTAATTTCCTTTTTATAAACAGGATCTATAGCATATGAAAAATCATTTTGAAAAGTACCTTTAATTGCATATCTAAAACGAATAATTACGTTTTTAATAATTTCTAATTTTAATACAACTCCATTCTCAGTAGTAATAAAATATTGATTTCCGTTTTGTTTAAAATCAATAATATGATTCGGATGTAATTCATTATCATTAAAATCAAGATTAGATAGCATTTGATAGAATTATGTTTAATTTTATTATTAAAGTCCTTATTGAATTATTACAAATGTAAACTAAAAAATAAAATTGATTCCTATTAAGAATAATCCTTTAGATCAATCTTTCTATATCCAATCTGATGTAATTCATATTGCACGATCCTTATTAGGAAAAATATTAGTTACTAATATTAATGGTAAAAGAACTTCAGGCCGAATCGTTGAAACCGAAGCGTATAGAGGTTTTGATGATAAGGCTTGTCATGCATATGGTAATAAAAAGACGGAACGGACTAAAACTATGTTTTTAGAAGGTGGAAGATCTTATGTATATTTATGCTATGGAATTCATCATTTATTTAATGTTGTAACTGGACCAAAAGATCAAGCAGACGCCGTTCTAATTCGAGCGATAGAACCCATAGAAGGAATTGATATTATGTTACAAAGACGAAATTTCTCTAAAATAAAAACGAATTTAACGGCTGGTCCTGGTACATTAACTAAAGCATTGGGCATTGATCGAAAATTACATAATTCTATTTCGTTAAATCCAAATCAAGATATTTGGATAGAAGATGATGGTACAATTTTAAATCAAAAAATAATTCTTGAGAGTAGGAGAGTAGGAGTAGATTATGCAGAAGAATGTGCCTTATGGAATTGGAGGTTTCGGGTAAAAAATAGCAAATGGACTAGCAAAGGAAAAGGGAAAGGAGAATAATGGATTATAAAAAATTAGAACAAGAAGAACGGTTAAAAAAATGGAGATTAGTCCTTGGTAAAGGAGCTGATCCTGAAGGAGATATGCAGATGGAAGGTGAAGCAAAGGGAATGGATGAAACGCTTGAATCTTTATATGACAATAATCGACAAGGAGGACTTGGAAATTCTTCTCCTAATGTAAATCGGTGGCTGGGTGATATCCGTAAATATTTTCCTTCTTCTATGGTTCAAATTATGCAGAAGGATGCTATGGATCGCTTAGGATTAAAAGAAATGCTTCTAGAGCCTGAGATGTTAGAATCTGTAGAACCCAATGTTGATTTAGTTGGCACTTTACTTTCTTTGAATAAAGCGATGCCCAATAAAACAAGGGAAACTGCTAGAAAAGTGATTCAAAAAGTAGTTGATGAACTAAATAAAAAGCTTTCCAATAAGATGAGGGAGGCCATTGAAGGGGCTTTAAATCGATCCGTCAGAAACAGAAGACCTAAATTAAATGAAATGGATTGGAATCGAACAATCCGTGCAAATATGAAGCATTACCAAGAAAAATACAAGACAATTATCCCAGAACAACTCTGGGGATATGGTAGAAAAGGGCAATCCTTAAAACATGTGGTTCTTTTGGTAGATCAATCGGGTTCTATGGCAACTTCGATTGTATATGCATCTGTTTTTGGAGCTGTAATGGCTTCCTTGCGTTCTGTTAAAACTCATATGATTGTTTTCGACACAGAAGTGGTTGACTTAACGGAAGAGTTAACTGATCCCGTAGAACTATTGTTTGGTACTCAATTGGGAGGAGGAACTGATATTAATAAGGCACTGAGTTATACAGAACAAATTATTACCAAACCAGAAGACACAATTTTAGTTTTAATTTCAGATTTATATGAAGGTGGGAATGAAACAGAAATGCTCAAAAGAGCTTCTTCTTTAAAATCTAAAGGAGTCAACTTCATCACTCTTTTGGCATTAAGTGATGAAGGTGCTCCTGATTATGATACCAGTGTTGCCCAAAAGTATTATCAATTAGATATTCCGACTTTTAGTTGTACACCTGATAAATTTCCTGATCTTATGGCTGCTGCTATGAAGAAAGAAGATATTTCTTCTTGGATGTCTAAAAACAATATTGTTCGACGCTAATTAATTGGGTGCTACCACTAAGTTTATATTCTCAATTATTCCATTTTCTTCCACTTCAATTGTCATCTCCTCATTTACTTGAGAAAATGATTGTGAAAATGAAATATGGTTCTCTCCATACGTTACATAATGAACCCATAATTTATATGTTCCAGGCATTAAACCATTCACTTCAAAATGACCCGATTCATCACAAATAACTGAAGGAATATTGCCATTATATCTTGAGATCTCATAATCATTATTAGGATTTGGTATAAATATTCTCACACTGACATCTTCGGCAACAGCATCTCCAATCTCATCCCCATTCGTATCAAATTGTACTTTACCAGAAACTTTATTAGGATATGTCCGAGCTGTAAAATTATTTCCATCATCAATTTCACCATCATGAAGTGTAACAATTATACAACAACTATCTGCCTTTTCTCCATCATGATGATCACCATCTACATTCGTGTCCGTATCAACTATATTCGTTCTTACCGTAATTGGAGTTTGCTCATGGTTTAATGCTGCCCAAACCCATAATTTACAATCATCATTTAAAAGGCATATATCATCAAATTGATAAAAGCCTGTTTCATCTGTTTCTACTTCTTTCAATACTGGATCACAATAGCAGTTTTGTTGAGGTAAACTATTCGAAAGAATTATTTTCTTTCCACCTACCGGACTAAAATTACCATCTCCGTTAGTATCTAATAAATAATAACCTGAAATTGCTGGAGGGATTCCTGTTTGTGTTTCTTCATTTGAATCATCAGAATCACAACTGTAAATAAATAAACATAATATCAAAAAACTAAAAATCTTCATTAAATAACTCATACTTAATTTTAGCGTTATATTATTAAAAATAAAACTTCAATTGGTTATACAATTGTTTATTTTAATACGCTGCAAAAAATCTGAAATTTATTTAAATAAAAATTAAATCTTTCTATATCATCCAATCGTTTTGATTATATATTCTTATTCAAAATATCGGATAATTGATGCCTTGTTAATACTCCTGACTGCTTCCAAATAATTTTGCCTTCTTGAAATAAAATTAAAGTCGGTACACCTTTAATTTTAAACTTAGCAGACGTTTTAGGATTTTTATCAATATCTATTTTAAGTACTTTCACTTTATCCTTAAATTCTACCGCAATCTCTTTAATTGTAGGAGCCAAGGCTTTACAAGGCCCACACCAAGTAGCATGAAAATCAACTAAAACAGGGGTTTTTCCGTTTATATAGTCAGAAAACTTT
>JAHDFV010000061.1 GCA_020627985.1 Saprospiraceae bacterium | reverse complement strand
AGTTTAGCCTTAGTTAAATGAGTATTTTCGAAATGCAGTATTCTTTTAAAATGCAATTTTCAGTAGAGGGTGTGCTTTTAGAGAACTCCTTAGAAATGTATTGAAGTTGTATCGATGTCAAAATAGAGATGTAGAATCATTTTCCTTCAGTCGAAATTATCGTTCATCCTTATCTTTATATATGATAGAAAAAGAGGATGTGTTAAAATTTAAATTAAAACGATTAGTTTGAAACTATTTGTTTCTGTTTTTAGTTTTTAGATTAGGAACATACTTTGAGAACATACGCGGAACATCATTTCTCACACTTCTTTTCCCCTTAGAAATAAATGATCAAAGCGGTATAAAAACGATAGATTAACTCATGAAGAGGAAGAAAAATCGGTGTACGGGTTTCCCGTCACCTGCTGCTGATTTTGAAAAATCAGCACTGAGCTTAGATGAATTACTCATACACAATCCATCAGCTACATTTTTTATGAAAATGAAAGGGAGAGCCATGGTGCTTGCAGGGATTTATCCCAATGATATTCTCATTATTGATCGTTCATTGCCCTATGAAAATGAAGATGTAGTTGTCGCTATTATTAATAACCAATATGTCGTTCGGCGTTGGATGAAATACCAAAATGGAGGAATGCTTCTTCCTGCCAACCCTGCTTTTCCTTCTATTAAAATAACAGATTACCCAGAGGGTATTACGTTTTGGGGCGTGGTCGCTGTTGTCATTCATCAACCCGATTTATTATGAACCCTTACTACGGACTAGCAGATTGTAATAATTTTTATGCCTCTTGCGAACGAGCATTTAATCCCCATTTGAGAAATAGACCCATCGCCATCTTATCCAATAATGATGGCTGTATTGTCGCTCGAAGCAATGAACTAAAATCATTAGATATACCAATGGGCGTTCCTTATTGGAAACACAAGCACCTTTTGAAAAAATACAATACAGCAGTACTTTCTTCTAATTATCGATTATACGGAGATATGTCAAACCGAGTTATGGAAATCTTAGAAGATCGCTTTGCAGATGTAGAGGTGTATTCAATAGATGAGGCTTTTATTAGAGCCAATGGTTTTACAGATGAAGGATTAGAAAAGTATGGAGAAGAAGTGCGAAGTCATTTATTACAATGGACAGGTTTACCTGTTTCTTTGGGTTTTGGACGGACAAAAACATTATCCAAATTGGCGAATAAATTGGCAAAAAAAACGCCTTCAGGAGTTTGCTTACTGACCACAGAGCATCCCATTTTAGATGAATTACCCATTACCAAAGTTTGGGGAATTAATAAAGGTTTAGGTCGTCGTCTGAATGCCATTGGCGTATATACTATTCGGCAATTTATGAATGCAAATCAGAATGCAGTACGCAAACGATGTGGTGTTGTTGGACTTCGACTATTATTAGAATTAAATGGAATGCCTTGTCATGATTTGATTGCACCGAGAGAGACAAGAAAACACATCATGGTTTCTAGAACATTTAAATCTGATTTGACAGGTAAGAAATCTCTAATAGAAGCAGTAAGCAAACATGCAGCAAGAGCAGGGGAGAAGTTACGGGATTGTAATCAAATTGCAGGAGGAATGAGTATTTTTCTTCGAAGCAATCCTTATAAATCAGAATTGAGACAAGTGCGGTTATCTGCGGCGGGAGCTTTGCCCATTGCTACTTCAGATACATCTGTTTTAATTCAAGTCGCCCAACAAATGCTTCATTCTATTTTTGATAAAAGTGTAGCGTATAAAAAATTAGGAGTACTCTTGCATGATCTTCGTCCAAGAAATCCCATTCAAACCAATTTATTTGAACCGACATCTCATATCCCCAGAAGAAACGATTTGATGGATGCCATGGATGCACTCAATGCCAAATGGGGAAAGGGCACATTGCGAATGGCGAGTTATGCACAGGATATTCATCATCTTTATAGAAAAGAGAAACAATCTCCAGAATATACAACAAGTTGGGATGATATTTTAGAAGTAGAATGAGGCAGGTAGAGTGAAATGTTAATAAAATGGAACTATTGTTACAAATGTATTGTTGCTCTTAAAGAATCATGTAGTTTTCTGTAGACTAGACCCAATTTGCGAAATTTTTCATTAACTTTGGTGACTATAGAGAATATTCTATTACATAAAACATAATAATGGCAGATAGTTTCAACAAGAAAGACCGAGAAAAGAAAAGACAAAAAAGAAAAAAAGAGAAAGCAGAAAGGAAAGAACAACGTAAATTAGATGGTGTAAAGCCAGCTGAATTTATGTACGTGGATGAAGATGGTAATTTAACAACAACTCCTCCAGATCCTACAGTAAAGAAAGAGGAGATTAGCTTAGAGGATATCGCAATCAGTACACCTAAGAAAGATGATTCAGAAGATGATGGAGAATCAAAATTCATGAGAAAGGGAACCGTTAAATTCTTCAATACAGAAAAAGGGTACGGATTTATTGTGGATAAAGAAACACGTGAAAGTTATTTCGTTCATGCAGATTCATTATCTCAAGAAATTAGAGAACACGACCGAGTAACTTTCGAGATTGGTAAAGGACCAAAAGGACCTGTAGCTAATTCAGTGAAGTTGGTTAAATAAAATATATATTCATCTAATAAAATAGATGATTGAAAAATGCTCATAGCTTGCTATGGGCATTTTTTTTTGAATGAAAGGAATATTAAAATGAAATATAGAGATCAAGGAGCTATTGGTGCAATCTTAGATGAATACGAAAAAACGATTCTAGAATTAATAGAAGTCATAGAAGGACTTTCTGAAGAATCACTAGCAAAAATTATAGATCACAAAACAGAAGATTCTGATTGTAAATCTATTCAAACGATACTCAGCCATGTTGTTGGAGCGGGTTATACTTATGTGATAGAAATCAGAAAAAGTTTAGGAGAAAAAATAGCTTATAAAAAAGCCATTCAACGTAATTTAGTTGAAGAATATAAAGTAGATTTGCTCGAGATGTTTGCCTTCAATGAAAAGTTATTTGAAGATTATCCTCAAATAAAATTAGTAGAGCACGAACCCAGTCAAAAAATAAAAGTAAGATGGGGACAACGATATGATGTAGATCAATTAATGGAACATGCTATCGTTCATGTGTTAAGACATCGAAGGCAAATAGAACGATTTAAAATTAAATTAGAGCACTAGGTATATAATGAAAATTGAGGAGAAAAAAAGATCCTATAAAATAGTAATAGTTGGATCGGGATTTGGAGGGCAATGTGCAGCTATCCAATTAAATAAAAAAGGAATTAATGATTTTATCATTTTAGAACGACGAAATTTTATTGGAGGAACTTGGTGCCAAAATACATATCCAGGAGCAGCGGTAGATGTTCATTCGCCTTTATATTCTTTTTCTTTTGAACCATATCAATGGAAAAGGATGTTTGCCAACCAATCTGAACTAAAAGAATATACAGCGCATGTTATCCATAAATATGATTTGAAAAAGAAAACACAGCTCAATACAACCGTAAAAGATGTACAGTGGAATCGTCAAATTAAAAACTGGGAAATAAAGACAAATCAAGGTGATTTTGTAGCACAATTTATTATTAATGCTAGTGGCGCTTTAAGTATACCTGTTATTCCAGAATTTCAAGGGAAAAATTTATTTCTAGGAAAATCATTTCATACCAATAAATGGGATCATTCCTTTAATTATAAAAATAAAAAAGTAGCCATCATCGGTAGTGGAGCAAGTGCCGCACAGGTTATTCCTGCGATAGCTTCAGCGGTAAAAGAATTACATGTATTTCAAAGAACAGCACATTGGGTATTGCCTAAACCTGATTTTACTTTTCCAAAATGGCTACAAAAAATATTAGCGATTTCATTCTGTTATAAAATCATTCGTTATTTAATTTATTGGGGATTAGAAACAAGAGTTTTGGGTTTTAAATATTCAAAATTTATGTTGAAAATTATAGCAGAACGAAAAGCCAAAAAATTATTAAAGCGCAACATTAAAAATGAAGCACTTCGTGAAAAATTAACACCGAATTATACCATAGGATGTAAACGAATTCTTTTATCTAATACTTTATATCCAGCATTTAATACTGAACAAGTAAAACTATACACGAAAGAGCAAGGAATAAAAGAAATCACCCCAGAAAATATTATAACTCATGACGGAAAAGAAATAAAAATAGATGCGATTATTTATGCCACAGGTTATGCGCCTGGTGCAGCACTTGTTTCATATAAAGTCATTGGTAAAAAAGGAAAAGATATCAGAGAATATTGGAAAGAATATGCCAGAGCATACCTAGGGACAATGCTTCCAGATTTCCCGAATTTTTTTATAATTACAGGCCCCAATACAGGGATAGGGCATACTTCAGCATTATTTATTATTGAAGCGCAAATGAATTATATTGTAGATGCAATACTTCAAGTAAAAAAAGAAAAGAAAAAAACGATAGAGGTTACAAAAGTGGCGGAAGAAAAATATACAAAAATGATACAGGATGAAATGTCAAATACAGTGTGGCAAAATGGAGGCTGTCATAGTTGGTATAAGAATGAAAAAGGAAAAGTCACAGCGATATTTCCAGGCTTTAGTTTTACTTTCTGGAATATGACAAAAAAAATAAAAATAAAGGATCATATCATTGAATAAAATTGAATGAAAACAGTCAAAAATAAAAGGGTTTTAATAACAGGTGCAGGAGGTGATGGCATTGGGAATGCCTTGGCGCATGCTTTTGCCAAAAGAGGAGCACATATTGCAATTTGCGATATTAAAAATCTGGAAAAAACCATCAATGAATTAGACGAATATGACATAGAGAGTTATGCCGAGAAAGTAGATGTAGGCAACAAAAAAGAGATCACAAGATTTCTTGAAAATGTTGCACAATATTTTGGACCTATAGATATTTTAATTAATAATGCAGGCATTGCTTTAGGAGGGCTTGCTTTCGAAAATGTAAGCCAAGCAGATTTTGAAAGAATTACGAATATCAATTATTGGGGCGTGATTCATACCACTCAAATCTTATTTCCTACATTAATAAAAAGACCTGAAGCAGCCATTGTAAATATTTCTAGTTCACAAGGGATAGTCGGCGTTTCGAATCTCGTCCCTTATTGTACTACAAAATTTGCAGTAAGGGGATTTACAGATGCATTGCGGGTAGAAATGCAAATGAGAAACATACATCATTTGACCGTGCATACCGTTCATCCAGGAGCAGTAGCCACAAATATTACGCTGAATGCAGATTACAAAGGATCGCATACAGAACCCTTTCATGAAATGCTCCAAAAAAAAGGAGCAAGTCCTAACCAAGCAGCAGAAATCATTCTAAAAGGAGTTCTAAAAAATAAAAGTAGAATTTTTATCAGTGATGGAAGAGCACAAGATATCATTGCTCGTTTATTTCCCAGTTCCTATTACAAGGTTATTCGATGGTTGATGAAACGAAGAAATTTACACATATCCGAAGACTAAAATGTTGACCTTTTGGCAAAGGCTTGGATATTATAATAAAGTTGAGCAACATATGTTAATAATCCTTATTTTTGCATTTAATATTTACCCAAACCCACACAAAAGAAGAGTAAGTCATATGGAGAATATTAATGAATTGAAGGCGCAGTTGAGCATGCCAAAGGAAATCGTTATTTTATCACACCGAAATCCTGATGGAGATGCTATTGGATCATCATTGGGATTATATTGGTTTCTAAAAAACCAAGGACATAAAGTTCAAGTGATTTTTCCTTCAGAATATCCCGCTTTTGTTTCTTGGATGCCAGATGCAGATCAAATTGCCATTTGTGATTTAGATAAAGAATTTGCTTTCCGTTGTATTCGGAATGCACAAATGATTTTTTGCTTAGATTTTAATGCCTTAGATAGAATCGACCCAATGGAAGATGAAGTGAACGAATCCAAAGCATATAAAGTGATGATTGATCATCACATGTATCCAGAAGGATTTGCTGATTTTATGTTATCCAAAACAGATTGCAGTTCTACTTGTGAATTAATTTATGAATTCGCAGATATGCTAGGCAAATCCAATTTAGTTGATGGAAAAATTGCGGATTGCCTTTTTACAGGAATTATAACCGATACAGGATCTTTTAAATATAACATTCATCCCAGTACAATGAGAGTCGCTGCCGCTTTATTAGAAAGAGGCGCTAATAATGATTTTATCCAAGAAGAAATTTTCAATAGTATGAGAGAAAAGGAACTCAGACTCTTGGGACATTGTTTGTATAATCGAATGGAAATTATTGAAGAATTAGAAACAGGTATCATTTGGTTAACCAAAGATGATTTCGAAAAATTTGATATTCAAAGAGGAGATACAGAGGGAGTTGTCAATTTTATATTGAAATTGAAAAAAGTAAAGATTGCTGCTTTTATAAAAGAGCAACCCACAATCATTAAATTATCGCTTCGCTCTAAAGGAGATTTCTCTGTACAGCAAGTGGCAACAAAATACTTCAAAGGAGGAGGACATAAGAATGCATCAGGCGGCTATTTTTATGGAACCTTAAAAAGTTGTATTGAACGCTTTAAAAAAGGAGTAAAAAGCCAATTAGAATTAGAAAAAACAACATCATAGTTTAATTATGAAATTAATAGATCCCCAAGTCAGCTACCAAAAAGAATACCTCGCCATGCTTCAGGATTGGATCAATACTGGAGAAGAAATGGTTCCTTTTCCCCTAGGATACGAACATACTGATTTCCCGAAAATGGTAGAAAAACTATTGGAGTCTAAAAATGTGAGGGATAAAGGTTTTGTATTTCATTCTACCCATTGGTTAATGAATGATGAAAATAAAATCGTAGGAGTGTCTAACCTTAGGCACGAACTCAATGACAATTTATTAATTGAAGGAGGACACATTGGTTATGGTATTCGACCTGGATATCGAAAAAAAGGTTACGCCACTAAAATATTAGCACTAACATTAGAAAAAGCAAAAGCATTAGGTATTCAAAAAGCATTAATTACTTGTAATAAAGAAAACATAGGTTCTGCTAAAACAATTTTAAATAATAAGGGGGTACTCGAAAAGGAGCATTTGGTTGATGGGAAAATGCAGCAAAATTATTGGATAGAAATACCGTAAACAAAAACTATCTTTGCAGAAGTTAAAAACGAAAAAATCATGCGAAGCAGTATTTACACCCTTTTAATTTTTACTCTTTTAATTTTTGCTTGTGGAGACACCCGTTCAAAAACAAAGAGTGGTCATTCTTACACACATCATATCAAAAATAATAAAACATTACCTGAAAAAGGCGCTTTGGTAGAATACCATATTGTGCAAAGAGATGAACGTGTTTTGTTTTCTTCAAGAGATAATGGTGCACCTAAAAAATTTAGAATTCCAGAAATAGATTTTGACAAGGACCAATTTAATAGAATTACGCCAATTACAGAAGCCTTAATGTTGATGTCTGAAGGAGATAGTCTCACCTTAGAAATTAATCCAGATTCACTTCCTGCTATGATAGAAAATTCAGGCAATATGTTTATTGATTTAAAAATGATTTCAATTAAAAATAAATCAGAAATCGCTCAAAATGAAAATGCGATAAAAGCAAAAGGACTAGAATTAAGTGGAGCATTAAAAAAGAGAACATCCGCATTTAAAAATGGTGTATTAAAGGGATTAGAATCTACCGAAGGAGGATTAAAATATTTAATGCACAAAAAAGGAAAAGGAGAACAAATAGAAAAAGGGAACATCATTTTAATCCATTATATCGGACAAGTTCAGAAAGATGGTAAACAATTTTTCAATACATTTTCTAATATTAACCCTTATCAAATTCATGTCGGATTAAATAAGATCATTCCAGGTTGGGAACAAATTTTACCTCAGTTGCATGTTGGAGATAAATTGACTTTATTCGTACCGAGTGAATTAGCATATGGAGCAGCAGGAAGTAAAGGGTTAGGTGTGCCAGAAAAAGCGGATTTAGCTTTTTATATGGAAATTGTTAGAATCAAAAAATAAAATATTCTTCTAAATAAAAAAGCCGATCTAAATTTTAGATCGGCTTTTTTATTCCTAAAAAGGGGTAATTATTGAACCACAACTTTCTGTTGAATAGAACGACCATTTGTACTTAACTGTACATAATAAATTCCTTTAGGAATATCCTTCAAATTTACACGCATATTTTGACTTCCAGAATTGATCGTATACGATTCAGAAGCTTTAACTTCACGTCCAGTCATGTCAAATAATTGAACAGATAAATCCATATTTTCTAAAGCATCAAAAGATATGTTTACTTGATCTTTAGTTGGATTAGGAAATACCTTTACTCCAGTTAAAGCACCTTCAATTTCATCATTAGAAACCGTATTGATGCTTGCATTTCCTTCTACACGATCAGAAATACATTCAAAACTTTCTTTTTGAATTTTCCAATTATAGAAATAATAATAATAGCTATCTCCATAAACTGAAGTTGTAATTTCTCCAACATCGCCGATAGGGTATGGGTAATTTACACCACTATCATTTCTATATAAATCATTTTCTAGACAACGCAGAGAAAAATCTGTTCCCACAGGTATTTCAAAATCTAGATCGATTTCATGTAAACCATAATCAAGATAGATAATCAATTCATCTAATAAATTATTATCACCATCATACAATTGAATTGTCCGATCACTTTCTGTTGAATTATTAGGTACAAAAACAGTAACCGTTTTAATGGTAAAAGGCTCTGTAGCATCAAAGAAACTATGTGCTCCAGTACTGGGTAAACCACCACCACCAGAATTATCTAATTTGCCTCCATCTTGTAATTGACCTCCTTCAATTAAATGAGATTCTACATAAACAGTAACATCTGAAGTCAAATTAGCAATATCATAGGAATTGCCTGTACCGATTAAAGTTCCTCCTGTAGCACTATCATACCATTCTAAATTATCGCCCGTTGCTGTTATCGTTGCAGGACCAGGTTGATTAAGTACAACATCTGTAACTACAGGTTCTAATGCATCAATAACTTCAACGGTAATCGCATTTGAAGTTAAAGATTGATTTGAGCATTGTCCTTGAGTTTCTACAAAATAAGTACCCGATTCAGTAATCGTAATGCTTTGTCCAGATTGATTATTCGACCAAACTGGGTTATTCGTACTTTCTGTACTTAATGTTGCTGTTTGACCAGCACAGAATTTATCATCTCCTGCTAAAGAAATAGTAGGCATGTCGTCTGTAAGAATAGAAGTTGCGATAGTATTACTTAAAGAAACACATTGATTGCTATCTTCTGCAATAACATTATAATTTCCACCAGTAGTCACTGTGATACTCTGTGTAGTTTCACCATTGGACCAAGTATAATTTGAAAAACCAGATGGCGCAACCAATTCAACAGATCCACCTTGACAGAATTCAACATTGCCATTCACTTGAATGCTAGATTCAGCTAAAAGACAATCTGCTTCAGGGATATCATGTGTTGTATTAATACTAGGATTATCGATGATAGTTTCAATACCAGAAGGCCATTTGATAACAATTTGATCAATTTCAGTTGCAGTTCCAATACCAAAATGAATCGTTAGAGAACTCATAGGGCTAAAGCTTTGTCCTGCTCTTACTTCACGGATTTGAGTACCCCAAGCACCATGAATTTCAACTCGAGCACCAATACCATTTTTATTACTGAAAATACCTAAAGTATTAATTTTAACCCAATTGTTCCCATTTCCATCATTTGTCCAAAGTGCATTTCCATTTACAACATCTAAGAAACCATCATTATTGAAATCACCAATTCCTCCATCATCAAAAGGTAGATCATATCCTGTGAAAGTCATGTCTCCATTATTCAAATACAATTCAGAACCAAGTTCAGAAAGGATATCCATGTAACCATCATTATTAAAATCACCCGAAGCGTTTTCCCAAGCTCCTAAATCATTTGGAGCAATTCCTGTAGACATAATACTTTCGGTAAAGTTTCCATTTCCATCATTTATCATGAACCGGTTTTGTTCATCATGATTAACGATAAAAGCATCAAAATCACCATCATTATCAAAATCTTCAAAAACAGTTGCCCAAGATTGCGCATTATCAGCCATTCCAATTTGAGCAGCTACCTCAGTATAAGTACCATCACCATTATTACGATACATCGCATTGGTTCGCTCAATATCACCAGAAGTAGATCCTTGTCTACATTTAGTAACATATAAATCTGTATCCCAATCATTATCATAATCAACCCAAAGCGCAGCGTAATTACCCGCTAGGTTCAAGGTTTCTATTAAATCTTGATCTTCGGTTAAAACACCTGATCCATTATTTCTATATGGATGACTTTGATCCACATCATGACATACAAATGCATCTAGATTTCCATCATTATCAATGTCAGCAAAAGTAGAACGTTGTGAGAAAATATAGTCACTATGAAAATCTTCGGTATAAGCAGAGCCATCAGCATTTGCATAAATAAAAGATACGGCAGAACCACCTCCAAAGAGAAGATCATTATAGCCATTATTATCAATATCTCCTGCACACAAACTCCAAGTGGGGTAATTTTGTAAAGTCATTAAGAATTCAGTTTGTGTAAAAGATCCATCTGGTTGTTGGTAGTCAATATAAATACCATCATTGGTTACACGTACCACATCATCTAGAAAGTCGCCATTCATATCTACAGCACAATCTTCGTATGAAGCTCCACCAGGTAAACTATTTAAATTGCTACCCATGTTGGTAAAACTGACTTGAGCAAGTAAACCCTGCGAAAGACAAAGTGTTAGGAAAAAAATAAAAATTTTGTAATGATTTTTCATGATAAAATATTTATGGAATGATAATTTTTTCTGTTATTCCATCTCCGTTTTTATTCGTGAAACGGATGATGTATAATCCAGCACTTCCATTGAGTGTAATGTCATAAGTGCCTAAGTTATTTCGTTTATATTGTAGTAGTCTTCCATTCACATCAAAAATAGAATAAGAATGGATTTCACTAGAATTTACAGTAATAGTGTTGTCAATAGGATTATTAGTCTGTAAGATAGCAAAAGGATTGTTCTCAAATAATTCATTAGTATTAACAAATGCACCGATATTAGTCGTTTCTTCTTTAATTAATATAGGTTGTCGATCTGCTGCATCAAACAAGGCTCTAAATTTATCAATCTCTTGTGATTGTTCTGCAAATAGTTCTTGCATCCATTTAGGAGGTGCTGTTTGATAATAAACTTTGGCAGTAGCTTCTAAAGCACTATTTTCATTGATTAATGGAATATGATAAAATATCTTATCAGAACCCGATCCTTCAGTACCAGAGTCAACATTGAAATTTGAATCAGTATCAGCCAATCCAGCAATTTGAACAGTATCATAAGTCACATGACTTTTTGTGAATCCAAGAGGAGGCAATCGATTATCTTTTAAAGCATATTCTCCTCTGACTAAAACCGTAGTAACATCATCATTAACATCAGCCATGACTAATTCGTAAATTTGAACTTCATCTTCTGATTTAATAATATTATGATGTGGTTCATAGCTAGTATCATGTCCAATAACTTCAAAATCTGGATCTGTTTTACCTGAGATAAAAACAGTGTCTCCGAATTCATTAGTAACCGTAAATTCAATAAATGCTCTTCTGGAAGGGTAACCTGAAGGAAATTTATGACCTGTAATATTAGCAATGTCTACTTCAAAAAAGACAGTATCGGCTGTACGTTCTAAAGCTGTAACTTCTAAGTGGATGCTTTTATTAAAAAGCATGTCTTCAGTCGCTAAAATCGCTTGTTCGAATTGTTCCTCAGTAGCAGATAATTCTAATTCTTCAATATTATCTTTAAATATTTGAAGCATAAAAATATTAGCTCCAGCTAATTCATGTAAATAAAAAGGAGTTCTAGCTTCCGTGTCATATCCAGCTGCAATTAATACTTCTCCTCTAGTCATGGCTTCTAAATGACAGGTTTGACAAGTAGTATTGTTTTCACTATAAGATGAATTAAGCCATTCGTGATAAGTGGCTTGTTCTACAAATGTAGTACCCGTATAATTACCATCGTAATCTAATGTCTCAGTAATTAATGTATGACAGCCTGCACAAATTCCAGCATCACTAATGTGATCACTATAGACAGGCTTATAATCTGTAGCCATAACCATAGGACTTTCTAAGGGACTGATATAAGGACCATAAGCCACTTTGATGGTGTCAAAATTCAAATGACCAGAATGTAAATTACCTAACTCCTCTGTACTTTGTTGGTGACAAGCCAAGCAGGAAACACCATCTAAAGCAAGAGTATCTGCTAGCATTTCTGCCATGGAATAATATTCTTGACCATTGTGCATCGCAGCAAAATGCCCAAGAGGAGCATGGCACGAAGTACATTTGTTTTCTATAACTTGCTGATGCTGTGGATATAAAAGAACTTCATGACTCACCTTTGCTCTCCAAAAAGGATCTTTAGCAGAATTAGCCATCATACTAGCTCTCCAATCGTCTACTAAATTGATATCTGTTCCAAATAAATCTACACTCGCTATACCTGCAGTATCTTTACCATGACATTGAATACATTCACCTGAGCCTGCAAATAAAGAATTGAATCCACTTGGTAAAAGAGAATCTTGTAACATCTGAAATTGAGCTATTTCAGTTTCAGAATGAAAAGTCTTAGTTTGTTCAGGGATGTTAATAGGGAAAAATGCCAAAAAAGGTATAGGCAAGATGATAAAACAAATTAATAATTTTCTTTGAATACTCATTATCAGATCATATAGATTTTGTACACGTATTGTAAAAGTAATTGAATTAAATTGGCTTGTAGAATTTCTTTAAGAAATAATATGACAAGCACTTACCATTTAGAAGTAAAACAATAGGATTACGGTGTTGTAACACAATTCAATATAAAAGGTTAAATATTTTAGTAGTGCGAAAGATAATTTGTTAATTGCTATTTATAAGTTCAAATTGTAGTTATTAGTAATTAATACCTATTTAGTAGAGGAGAAGTGTAAGACATTTCATTGAATAGAAATGGCGAAGTACAATACGCTTCGTTGATAAATGAAAATGAAGTTTGCTAATGAAGCAATGAAAGTGCCTGAAAG
Source organism: Saprospiraceae bacterium (assembly GCA_020627985.1). Taxonomy (GTDB): domain Bacteria; phylum Bacteroidota; class Bacteroidia; order Chitinophagales; family Saprospiraceae; genus JAHDCE01. Next base: position 2,628 of record JAHDFV010000061.1, on the reverse strand, counting down.
AGCTCATTAAGTTGTAGAATGTGCTTAGATGGAAGATTGATTAATGATGGAATAGAGGTCGTCGATTCTGGTCAGCAAGAATTTTCTTTGAATGCATCCCAATTTCCGCCTTCTGTTTACATTTTAGAATTAAGTACAGAAAACAAAAGGAGATATTTACAATTTATCATCGACTAATAAAAGAAGTGATTTAAGAACATAATGTTAATTTCTTTGCAAGTCATTGAAAAATAATATTTCAGCTTTTTATGCATCCATAGCTATCCCGATAGCTATCGGGAATGAATCTCAAAAAGAGCTTCATCTTGTTTTACAAGCACTTACAAATCATTTTAACATTAGTTTTTAAATCACTTCAATAAAAAAAGGTTAATGTAATTTACATTGACCTTTTTATTTTTTAATAAAAATGAATTGATTAATAGGCTCCTAAATCTTTTTCAATGGCATAATGTCTTTGAATTAAACTTTTTGTAATTAAAGAAAGGCTATGCAATTGTAATAAAAAAGCTTCATCAGTAAAGGTGATGGATTTCATCATATCTTGATATACTTTATAGTTCCAACGGTGCATCATGACTTCATATGACAAAGCAATGATTTTGTTGAATAAGCCTAAAGCATTATTACCAATTAAATTTTCCTTTACAGTTATTTTGTTTTTTACTTTTTCATGCTCTTGAATAAGTACCTGTTCTATTTGTTCTAATGTTTTAATTTCCTCTTTAAAATTGTCTAAATATGCTAGTGCTGCATATGATGTTGACATACAAATTAGATATTGTTTGAACTACAATATAATATAAATTTTTATAATATGTAAAGAAAGTTTAATTTATAATGCTCTTAATCCCAAGTTCCATTACTCGCATCACAAGTTTGGCAGGGGATAGGAGCCGTAAATAAATTATTAGATGTTAATGTGCAGCCTGTATCACTAGTGAAAGAAGCAGTTACATTTACAGAATTACTTATTGAAAGTAAGCCTGTTAAAACGACAGTTTGTGGGCTAGTTGTAATTGCAAAATTTTGACCATTGACAGTAAGCATTCCAGTAGAAGGTGGATTAGAATAAGTAACAATAACTTCTTGAGTATATGTATTATTAGAAGTAACGCAACCTGTTTGAACTCCTGCAACTAAATTATCAATTGAACAAGAAGCACAAGCCATAATGCTAACATTTACATCATCAGTTAAACTCGTACAAAGTCCACTAGTAGAAGTAACAGTATAAGTTGTAGCTGTAGTAGGGTTTACGGTTATAGAAGTACCAGTTGTTGGACCTGAACCATCTGAACCCGTCCAAGAATAAGTAGATCCCGCTGGACCTGTAGCCGTTAAAGTTGTTGAAGCACCACTACATGCTGAAACATCTGGACCTGCATCTAAAGTTGCAACTCCAGCATTCGTAGTAATATAATAATCACATCGACTACCTTGATAACCATCTACCATGATATAATAAGTGTTACCTACAACTAATGAGTTTGAAGTAATGGTGACTTGACCTGTAGACCCACTGGCATTTCCATCCGTTTCTGCACAATTAGAAACTAAGGTAAAATTAGTACCATCATATTCTAGAATACCCATTTGTATTCCATTGTTAGTAAAGTTTGTAGTTGCGCCACTAAAACCATCATAACAAACGGGTACTGTTACATCTAATGAAATTGAAGTAGCAGATGCTTCAAATTGTATCCAAGAATTATTTTCTAAAGTACCTCCAAAAAGAACAGGACAATTGCCTCCCGAACCATCCATATTACCTGGGTTATCTTCTGTATTACCTGAAGTTGTACCACAAAAACCATCTAGATTACAAATATAGGGAGCATCAGCAAAATTATCACTTGCATCTGGGTTGGTTCCACAACCAGAAGGCACACATTCGATATCTGCTCTCCATCCATTTTCATCTCCCGAACTATTGGAAATCCATTCGAAAGTAATACAAGGACTCTGAGAATATAAAATAAAATGATTATCTCCAGGATCATTTGTATTGGTAATTGAAGTAATTAAAGTACCTCCTGTACCTGTACCATCATAAACATTTAAAACATCACCAGCTATAATAATGAAACTTCCGTCATCAAACTGACTATCTGATTCTCCTGGATTAAATATGAATTTTAAAAAATCTGTGCTACCAGAGCAAAAGGTAACAGTGTAGTTTTCATCATTGTAATAATCGCCTGAATATCTCGAATCAGAAAAAGTACCTGTACAGGTCGTTATTGTTTGACCATCATAATTATCAATTTCATACGTTTGAGCCCAAATCATGTTGGCTAAGAAAATGAGAAGTACAGATAAAAATAAATAACGAAACATCATTGGATTCTTTCTTGAAAATTAAAAATGGGCTTATCAATAAAGATAATTAAGATCTGGAGAGTCTTTTCATTCTACAAATTCAATTATTGCAAATAATTTAGATTCCAAATAACTTATTTATTTTTATATTATTGATAATCAGCTTCTTTTTGTATTTTATTCAATTTTTTTATTGATTCTAAATTCAATTCTTCATCTCTTTAAATAATGGTTGTTTTGTCAAGGGCTGTACATTGAAGTGATTTAAAAACTAATGTTAAAATGATTTGTAAGTGCTTGTAATAC
>JAHDFV010000445.1 GCA_020627985.1 Saprospiraceae bacterium | reverse complement strand
AATTTTTACGCTTTTAACAAATCCTACCTACAAGATGCCAACAGTGTTACCAGACGGAACTTATAGGCAATAAGACAAAGTGTTGGAAACTGTCGACTTTTATTTTTGAGTTAGTCGGCAGTTTACCAACCACAAAATTTACAATAATTAAAAAAGCATTAAAAATGAAGAATATTTTGAAAAAAATCATAGTTGCTTTAGTCATATTTGGTTGTTCTGAAGCAGATGATATGCCAGACCCAACAGACACAACAAGCTCAACCAATTCAGAGTTGCTAAAAGAAGTAGCAATAGATTTAGATGGTTATAAAATAGCCTTTGGTGACACTCAAAAAATATATATGATGAACCCAGATGGCTCTAATGTAGAGCAATTGGCAGATGCTGGCCCAGTTTCTGGCTATGTATCTTGGGGACCTAATGCAGAATATGTGTATTATGCAAGTGCTAAAGGTCCAGCTGAAACAGCTTGGGAAGCTTGGCGTGTAAATATTCAAACCAAAGAAGAAACCAAAATCTCAAACTTTGGATTGGATGTGCGTTCGTTAGGAGTATCGCCAGATAACCAAACACTAGCTATCTCTGTAATGACAGGAAATTCAAACATTGGTAATAACAATGATAATTTAACACAGTTTTCTACCAATTTATATACGGTGCCAATGTCAGTTGTAGAATCTAAAATTGCTTCTGGAGAACAAATTGTGATGAGTGATTTAATGGCGATACAAAGCTCTCCAAATGAAGATCAATTTTGGTATGAGGAATTAAGCTGGAATCATGATTATTCGAATCCAATCTTAGCCTATACAAAAACATGGCGTTATGATGAAGATGATGTATCATACACTCATGCTTATACTATAAAAGCAGATGGAAGTAATAATACACTAATTTCAGAAAATAAGGATCAACCTATATGGAGTATAGATAGTAATAAATTATCGTTTTTAGACTTAAGCTATTACGACTTTTCAAATGCTTTAATAAAACAAATCACGATATCAGGGATTAATAATGAAGTGTCAGGAGGTTCTTTATCTCCATTGGGAGGGGAGTATATGATTTTTGAAATCGGAGATGAAAACCGAAAAGGAGGCATTGCAAAAACAACAGAGGCTTCAAACATAGGTCTGCAATTGAATACTTTAGTAAGTATATATGAACCTCGTTGGAGTCCAGTACCAGTTAATTAAAACAATTATAATTATGAGAAATATAACAAGTATATTATTGATATTAGGTATTTTGCTTGGGAGTACATCTTGCAGCAAGAATGATGAATCTAATAACGCAATAGAATCTACAAACCCGCAAATGGTATTTCAAGAATTTTGGGATATTTACGATAGGCATTACCCTTTAATGCATAGAAAAGGTATTAATTGGCAAGAGGTATACGATACGTATTATCCTCAAATATCAAGTACTACATCAGACACGCAATTATTTGGTTTTTTAAATACCATTATGACAACTGTAATTAAAGATGGTCATGCAGACGTTATTTATAATAATAACCAAGAAGCAATCTATCAACCAGAATTTAATCAGAATGTAATTAATATGATTGAAAATAATGCAGCTAGTAAAGTTAATATAGTTGATAGTAGTTCAAATAACCCTTATTTGTCATATGGAACACTAGTAAACCATCCTAATATTGGGTATATTAATTCCAAAAATTTTGAACCAGTAAATGAGAGTGAAACAGAGTTCAATAATTTCAAAGCCATTGTAGACGCAGCTTTAGTCGCACTTCAAGATACAGAAGGGATTATTATAGATGTAAGAACCAATGGTGGTGGTCAAGGACCATTTGCGTTTTATTTTGCGGGGCGTTTTTTTTCAAATAACACTTCGATTGAATTGACAAGGCAACGTATAAAGATTAGTATAGGAAGTACCGAGACCTCATTAGGTGATTGGGCAACAGAAGAGTTTGAAGGATATCCAGACTCTAGAGTTGAAGGAGGATATGTTGCAGGTATATTTCCAGAAGACAACACTATTAGTGCATCAGGAACTTTTCAATACACAAGTAAAGTAGCTGTTTTAACGTCTAGAAATACTGCAAGTGCTGCAGAATACTTTACAGCGGCAATGAAAACTCAAACTCATGTGAAGACTTTTGGAGAAATTACTTTTGGTATTTTTGCAGGGAGCGATATTTTTACCTTAAAAAATGGAAGTGGACTATGGAAAACTCGAGTATCCACACATGATGTTGAAATAATATATAATTCTACTTTTCAATCTTTCGAAGGAATCGGTATATTGCCTGATGAAGAATTATTACCTTCAGCTACGCAAGTAGTAAATGGTGATGATATACACATTGAAGCAGCAGTAAATTATATAACAAATTAAAAAATGAGAAATCAATTTAAATATAGCTTATTGTTTAGGGTCTAATTTTTGTAATTGATCCATAACCATTAACTACAATCAATCCTAAATTATTTCATCAATGGAAGTACTAATGCGTCTGCTGAAGCATTC
>JAHDFV010000060.1 GCA_020627985.1 Saprospiraceae bacterium | reverse complement strand
AAAGGAGAGGCACATAAAGCACTTAGATGAACTTGATCTTCTAATTGTATCCATGCTTTATGGTAAGCTAATTTAAAAGGCACTCCAAATTTTGCAAAGAATTTATCTTCAGACATTTTAGCATCTATAGATGACCAAAGCTGATCATTCCAAGCAACAATATCCGTTTCATCTTCTTTATTTAAAGGACGAGGGATCATGTAGAATTTATTCAAATTGGTATTATTCGATCTTTCAATCTTTTTTAAGTCATCCGTTAATTCTCCTTCGTTTGGATTTAAATCAGTTGCAATGGTTTTTAATAAAATAATATTTTCCCACTGACTGAATCCAGAACAATTTTGTAATTTAATAGAGTTAATACCTTGTGTTTCTGCTTTAGCAAAAGCAGAATATGCTTCATCCTTATGCTTCATAAATAACCAGCAAGGTGTGATAGGTTCTTCCTTTAAAGCAGCTTGTATATATCGAGTATGTAAAATTAATTGCTCTAATTCTAAATATGAATAAGAAGATTGATGGTCAAATTTAGCAGTACCATCATAAGTAGCATAGGCATCCTGAATAGCCTTATTCATTAATTCATTTATTTGAATTTGATTTTTTTCTTGATCTGCTACAAATAAGATATATGCGCGATACGCTTTAGCCATCGGTGAATTTTCTTTCATTAAAGCCGAATACTTCTCCTTGGGATTTGTATGTATGGTCATAATGATCGCATCCAATTCAGTCATATCTAATTCCTCAGCAGATTTAGGCGTTTCGCTAGCAAGGATTTGATATTTACCATATTGTGGATATGCTTTTGCAACGGCTTCTATTCCTGCTGCTGTTCCTTCCCCATATATACCATCAATTTCACTTTCGTAGGCTTCTTCTTTCTGCAAAAATTTCTGCATTGATTTCACCGATTGGCGAGGATCTTTACTGACAATACTTGGTCCTTTAGCACTAAACTCGTCTTTGGGAAACATCATATCTTCTGCTAAAACAATAGCCATAGCATCTTCTGCTACTTCTGTTATTCCTTCTTCATTCATCGCCATATCAGCAGAAATAGCTCTTGGGCTAAAATCAATATCTTTTATGGTATTGAATTGGTTGACTTTATGCAACATCAATGTATTCGTCTTTTTAATAAATGCATCTTCAAAACCTAAAGACTTCATTACCATTAATTTTTCCTGCGCTTTTTCAATTTCAGAGAAAGGAACAGAAGTGATCTTTACTTGATTTCCTTCAAGTAGGGTATATGGTTGACCAATACCAGCATATTTATCCCAGTCAATATAATCCTTACTGTTTTGAGCAGCAATTTGAACGACATGAACTTTCTGACCTTTTATTAAAGGGCGTTCAGAAATAAATGCATCTACATATCCTTTCTTTTTTGCTAAAAATAAAACGCTTTCAGCTTTTTGCTTTTCTGTAAAATTACTTAGAAAAATGGCTTGCCTCCCTTCAGTTTGAAGCGGTTCCGCATAAATATATCCTGCTTGACGTAATTCATCAAAATCGGCAATCGTAACGTGATCAAACAAGCCGAGTTGAACAGTGTATATCGTATCACTGGGTGGACTTGCAGCATGTGCAAGTGTAATAACAAAACTTAAAAAAGCCAATGTTATTAATTGTATCATGGATTGTGACGAAATTCTCATAAAAAATGGGTTATGATTTTGGCTAATAACGTTCTTAGCGTATATAGATATTGTAGTATAAATTGAAAAATATAAAATTCAACAACAAATTAAGGGTATTTATAATCTGAATCAATAAATATGGTAATGAATAGAATGCTAGTTCATTTTATAAGGAGCCAATAATTGGAATTCAGGAATTTCTACTTCAAAACGAGTACCATCTCTTTCATTACTCATTATATAGTATCCAGACATTTTGCCAATAGTGCTTTCAAGAACGCAATGAGAAGTATATGCATGAGTTTGACCAGGAACCAATCGAGGCTGTTGACCAACGACACCTTCTCCTTCTACTTGTTTAATTAAACCACTAGAATCTTGAATTAACCAATACCGGCTCATGAGTTGAACAGTGAAGTCATTTAAGTTTTGAATACGAACTCTATATCCAAAGCAAACTCTATTTTCTTTCGGTGAAGAATATTTCGGGTGATAATAGGTATCTACACTTACTTTGACTCCATTTGTAATAACCTGTTCCATTTTAACCGATTTTAAGATAATCTCCAACAATTTTTTCAGCCTCTTGTAAAGCAGTTTTTAGGACATCATTCATCAAGGAAATATCGAATTTATTTTCATAGGTTAATTCTAATGTAGCACGTTTAACTCGTTTTCTATAACTTTCAGGCGTTTCTGTTCCTCTTTTACTTAATCGATCAAATAAAATTTCAGGTGAAGGCGGTTTTACAAAAACGGCTAAAGAGTTATCAGGATATGTATTTTTAATGTTTAGAGCTCCTTTAACATCTATATCAAAGATGATATGTTTTCCTTCTTCCCAAAGACGATTGATTTCACTTTTTAGTGTACCATAAAATTGTCCTTCGTAGACTTCTTCCCATTCTAAAAATTCACCATTATTGATTTTTTTTCGAAATTCAGATGGAGTTAAGAAATAATAATCTTTTCCATCTTCTTCATGTTCTCTTTTTCTACGACTCGTGGCAGAAACCGAAAAATCTAGCAGATCTATTTTATTTAATAGATGTCTAACTATGGTCGTTTTACCAGCACCAGATGGAGCTGTAAATATGACTAACTTCCCCTTCATTATCTCTTACAATATATTTGCAGCTTGTTCTTTTATTTTTTCTAACTCATCTTTCATTTGAACAACTTTCCGTTGAATGTCTGATGAATAAGCTTTTGAACCTAAAGTATTAATCTCACGACCCATTTCTTGACCAATAAAAGTTAAGGTACGACCAATCTGTTGGTTGTCGTTATCTAATTGTTCAACAAAATATTCGCAATGTTGTTTTAATCTGACTTTCTCCTCATTGATGTCAAATTTTTCTAAATAGAAGATTAATTCTTGTTCAAATCTATTTTGATCAATATTTTCTTTCCCTACATTTTCTTCTAAATGTTGTTGAACTCTTTGCTTTACTTTTTCAACTCTATCTTTTTCAAAAGGAGTAATTTCATCGAGTAATCTAGAAATATTATTTACTCTTTCTTTAAAATCAACATCCATTGCTTTTCCTTCAGACATTCTGAATTCTTGAAGTTGATTCAAGGTTTGATCCAAAACTTTTTGAATGATATTCCATTCTTCATCATTAATACCATTTTTAGGTACATCTACGACACCTTGTATTCTTAAAATGCCTGTAATGTAATCTCCATTCACAATATCTAATTCACTTTCCAGTGATTTTAGTTCATTGTAATATGTTTTAAATAATGATTTATTAATGGAATATTCCGTGCCGCCTTCCGGATTGGTACAATCTAGATTCACTTCGATTTTACCTCTTAAAGCACTTTTCATAATTATTTTTCGAATCTTCATCTCTACCTCACGATACCGCTGAGGAAGGCGTATTTTAATATCCGTCGCTTTACTATTTAAAGATCGAATTTCAACAGTAATGGTTTTACCGTTCCATTGTTGGGATGCTCTCCCAAATCCAGTCATGGATAATATCATACGCTTTTTTAGATTTCGGGCAAAGATAAGAAATAAACCCATCAAATGAAGAGAAACAAATTTGTCTCATTATTAGGACATTTTATGGAAGAAATAAAAAATAGAGTATTCCGGTGAGCAATTTGATGTAGGATACGTTGATAATATGTAAGGATATGTCAGCCAAGAATTCTATTATATTAAATAATGTTTATTATGCTTTTAAGGAAATTCCTCAAAAAGCCTGGCCAGATATTATACAATATTATGAATCTCATGTTTCTGAGATCAAACAAATGACCCAAAAGCAACAAATAGAGATGCAATATTTCTACTTAGAAGCTTTGTTTGAAGTAAGAGATTCCAAACGATTATTAGAAGTTTCTACACCTTTTATTATCCAATCTTTATCAGATAATATTCCTGCTGATATTGGAAGAGGATATTATGAAGATGGTTTGTTTTGGAAAGCTCAAACGCAAATTAGGTTAATGAAATATGATGAAGCTATTCATATTTTACAAGAGTTAGTTCGAATGAATCCTTCTCAGAAATCTTTTCAACACAAATTATGGCTCGCATTATTTTATAAAAAACCTAAATGGGTTCAAATATCAAAAGCGATTTCAATTCTTTTATTTCTGACTACAGCAATTGTAGTCTTATTTGAAATTTTAATCGTTAATTCTTTTTATAACTATTATTTAAAAGAAATACAGTTGTTGAGAAATGTGCTTTTCTTTTTTGCCTTATTATTAGTAGGAATTATGGAAGCTTATCATGCTTGGAATTGTCATCGAAAAGTACAAGAAATTGTACCATAATAATGAAGTGATTTAAAAACTAAAGTTAAAATGATTTGTAAATGCTTGGAGAACAAGATGAAGCTCAAAAAGAGCCTTGTTCTAGGTATCAAGCACTTATAATTACTTTTACCAATTACTTTTAAACAACTTCGTATTTATCTTTTGTGAAACTACATTATTTTACAGAAGCTGAACTAATATTTAATTGATCTTTCATGATTTCTGTAACATCAATAGTTGTGCAGTTATCCATTGTATCCATATCAAAACTTACGGTTGCTACTGCTTTACTGTATTTAGAAGAAGGATTTGTAGTATATATTTTAGCAACATATAATCCAGGGGATAATCCTAGTATGGTAAAACCATAATTCATATGCTTTCCTTCTTCCCCTTCAAAAGTTTCTGTATGAATTTTTTCTTTGGTATTGATTTTATATACTTCAACAATGATATCATCTGAAGTTTCAGAAAAATATTCTTGTGTATAATCAATAGCACCATCTTTCGTATCACAAGAAGAAGGTTTTACACCTGCTGCTCCTCCATTATTTGCAGGAATCCCTTTTTTGAAAGTCAAGAATGGTTCTTTTCCATGAGAAATGAATGAAGAACAACCTGTCTCGATGTGCGTAATCAAAACAGCATAAGCACCTAAGTCAATTACTTGATTTAATTCTACTTTTGAAGAACGTGTAGTCTTACTATAAGTTAAGGACTGATTAAAAACATTATAAAACTCAAACTTAAAAGTTCCTTTACTTTTTTCCTTATTTTCATAAGAAATAATCGTCTTATTTATTTTAGATACAGAAGCATCGGTTAGTTTCCAATTGTGTACGAAATCACATTGGCTAAAACCTTGATAAACAATGGAAAACAGAATAAATGAACAAATGAACAAACGCTTAAAAAACATAATTAAAATCTTATTACCGTTAAAAAATTGGAATAAGCTTTAATTCAAAACCCGTGCCAAATATTATTTTGACATTGGTTGATTTAATGCCAATAAACAGAATTAAATTTTTTAAGTAAAAATTAACGCTTGATAATAAAGAGATTAAGTAGTCTTACAATTACCGTACTAACATAACTGTACCACTTTTGTCATATGTTTTTCCATCGTTTTGAACCATAGAGAGCGAATAGACATAAACCCCTGCTGCCATATTTTTTCCTTTATGCGTGCCATTCCAGCCTTCATCTGGATTAGAAGTAGAAAAAACAACTTGGCCCCAACGATCATAAATATTGAAATCATATTCAGAAACCAAATCAGGAAAAGTGATTAAAGGGTTAAAAATGGTATTCTTTCCATTAGGAGCAAAAGCATTCGGAAATTGTATATTAGCAAATTGTTCTAAACAGATGGTATTTGATCGGGATACAGTATAAGTGACTGAGCCATTTCCTAGTTCAATTCTGGCGTATGCAGAAACATAATAGCAAGCATTCGCATCATAAATATTATTAATGAGTACTTCGTCAATATAATCCAATTGAGTAGGAGGAACTTGAGTTAACACAAATTCATCAACAGCATTTTGTTTGTATAATCGATATTCTAGAACTGTACCGTTTTCTATATCAAAAGGAGTCCAGTTGAGGGAATTAGTCTGATCTTCATTCGATTGACCTGATAAATAAATAGTGGCTCCATAATTAGAGAAAGTTGTGGTATCACAATCATCTATAGTAGAGATTTGATAAAATTCTTTTCCATCATTCCCATTGTGATTTTGAACATAAAAAGTATCAGTAGGAGCTAGAGGAATTGGAGGATTATCAGAATTTAAAATAGAATAATTACTATTAGAATTACTGTTTAAAATATTGACTGTATTCAATTCTGCTTGTGTGTCCCATCTCCAAATCAATTCTATTTGATCATCAGGTGTAAATGATACCGTTTGTAATACTAGATTTCTATTCGGTTCAATAATACTTGCCGTTAAACAAACTTCATTAGAGTTAGAAAAAAATGTACTATTGTTTCTATTAGCTCTTACTACAAAACAATAATCTACTCCATCGCTCAATTGGTCAAAGATATATGTAGTATCTGTTGGAGAAATCGTATCAAAAGGAATTAGAATATTTCCATTTATACCTACCCATATTTCTTGGTCTTGAATTCCATCTGACCAATTCTTGTATAAATTCCAATTTAAAGTTGCAGATTGAGTACAAGGATCAATACTAACTGTTGAAAAGATTGAGGATTGAGGTTCTGTATTGAAAATACTTGTATTACCACAATCATCAACTGCAACAATGGTATATTCTTCAGCTGCAACAGTTGGGTTGGCAGAAATATCTAAATAATAAGTGTTTGTTTCTGGAGCAACATTATCAATAGGTAAAAAACTACCATTTGCCGCTTTTCGATATATAATATATCCTGAAGTTTCAGGAGCATCGCTTTGCGACCAAAAAATTTCTACTTGCCCATTCGTCACTGTAACGGTTTCTATAGGAGGGAAATCTGGATCACGATTATCCAGCGTATCAGAAAATATGACAGGAACACCAGGGCAATTATAATTGGATTCAATATAGTAGTACCATGTATTGTTGGCACTATTAGCATTCATATGAAAATAATCAGTTGAAGCGGGGTTCGTAATACTAGTTAATAAAGAATAAGGACCACTTATCGTACTGCTGACATAAATATCATATGATACGAATGGACCACAAGTATTTGTTACCGTTTGCCATCTTAAGGTATCATTCTCTACACAAATAAAATCAGGAGGTAAAATTTGAGCTTCAACAGAAGAATTAGGGATAAATATTATCCAAATACTCGATATTAAACTTAAGATCCAAATATAGGATTGATTCATAGCACAAATATAGTGAAGCGGTTTAAAAAGTTTAGGTTTTAGTTCTAATCCTTATTCTACATTAATCATAGATACTCCTGTCATTAAACGAAAAAGTATAAGAACTTGTATAATGAATTTTAATATTATTTGATTATATATCAGAAAATGGCATAATTTGCAAGAGATTATCTAAACATAAGAAAAAATGTCTAACTCAAAGAGTGGAACGTTAAGTCCACTTCAACAAAGGATTCACGAAATTATATACGAAGCTGATACACCTAAGGGTAAGTTCTTCGATATTATGCTGTTGATCTTTATCATTTTGAGTGTTACAGTCGTAATATTAGAGAGTGTTGATTGGATCCGAGATGATTATCATGATTTATTTATTATTCTAGAATGGATTTTTACCATCTTTTTCACAATAGAATATATTCTGCGATTATATTCTGTAATGAAACCATTAAAATACGCTACTAGTTTTTATGGCATAATTGATTTATTGGCAATTTTACCTTCTTATATTGGTTTATTCATACTTAAATCACAAACTCAATATTTGCTTGCGATCCGAGCAATGCGTTTGTTTAGAATTTTTAGGATTTTTAAGCTTACCAAGTTTTTGAATCAAAGTAATATTATTATAAATTCAATAAAAGAGAGTAAAGAGAAATTATTCGTTTTTATTGTTTTTGTACTTCTAGCAGTTACAATTTTGGGCTCAATAATGTATTTAGTTGAAGGAGATTCTAATCCATCTTTCTCTAATATTCCCGTTAGTATTTATTGGGCCATTGTTACGCTTACGACTGTTGGTTATGGAGATATTAGCCCTGAAACTCCATTTGGTCAATTTATAGCAGCAATTGTAATGATAATGGGTTATGCCGTTATCGCCGTACCTACAGGTATTGTTTCAGCTGAAATAATGAAAGCAGATACTTCGATTGGTAATACACAAGCTTGTATGTCTTGTGCATCTGAAGGACATGACAATGATGCGACACATTGTAAGTACTGTGGTTCTGCCCTTTATTTAGATGAATAATTCCACTTTCTTAATTTTTATATGTTAAAATAAATAATTTATAATTATTTATATGTTTTGGCAGTATTCTTGATCTTGTTTGATGACTAAGTGTATACTTACAGAGTTAAAAAAACAAGAATTAGAATGAGAAAGCAATACCTAATCCTTTTAGGGTTTGCATTCCTAATGTGTTCCCTTCATGCGCAGGAATCGACCTCAATTACAGATTTATATGAAAAAGGAAAAGCAAAGCAAGCCGAAGGTTTATTTGAAGAAGCAAATGATTTCTTTACAGAAGCAGTAAAACTTTGTCCACAAAATTTAGATCCTTCATCTAGTAAAGGAGAACTTTGTATAAATATTCATTTTAACATTGGTGTCTGTGCAAATAAGCATCAAAGCTTCGATTCTGCGATTCTAGCTTTTACCCGTGTAATAGGATACAACCCTTTGGATCATGAATCGTATGCCTTACGTGGAGATGTATGGCTTAAAAAAGGAGAAACCGAAAAAGGTATTGCAGATATTCAACAAGCTTTACGGATTATTATTTCCGATTGGGATAATATAGATGATTATTATCGATTATCATATACACACAATTTAGCGATGGCGCATTGGGATGTAAATGAAATACCATCAGCTTTAATGTATATGAATACGGTTATAGAGATAGATAATCAAAAAGCCTATAGAGAAAAAAGAGCAAAAATGTTATACCTCGTTGGTGATATTGCTACATTGGAACAAGAGTTAAATTCCTTAGAAAAAGAAGGACCATTAAACGAAAATTTAAATTTTGAAAAGGGAGCCGTTCTAATGTATCGAACTCAATATAATGAAGCTTTGCCATATTTTAAAGAAGTAAAAGTTGAAGAAAATATTCCAGATGCTATACGAAATTTGACCCTTTGTTATATCCAATTGAATCAAATTAATTTAGCTAAAAATCAAATTGGACAGCTTGAAGCTATACAACATGATCCAGCGGAATTAGAATGGATGAAAAGTCAAATTTTTGCTAGAGAAGGGAAATGGGATCAAGCATTAGTAGCAGTAGATAGTGCGAGTGTATTGCCAAATCGAATTCAAGAATTTTTATCTATTCAGAAAGCAAATATTCATTATAGAAAAGGAGAATTTAAAAAAGTTATACAAGCATGTGCTACTGTTCCGCAAGAACATAGTTTACATTTGGAAGCAAGAACTTTGGCTGCTTTAGCGCATTTAGATTTATCTCAATTTAAAGAGGCAGGTGAAATATTTACCATAGAGCAAGGTTTACATCCTCAACATCCATTATTGCAAGGGAGGTTAGCTTGGTATATTTTTAGAACAGGAGAAAAAGAAAAAGCAGCATTGCTTTTAGAAAAATTAGCAAATGATTATCCTAATTCTGCTGAGATTAATTATTATAGTGCAGAAGCTAATTTTCAAATAGAAAGATATACACATCAAGAATGTCATGCGCTTTTAGATGCAGCTATGCAAATTCATCCATCAATGGAAGAGATGTATACCTTGAAAGCAAGATTACTATACGGACAAAATAGAATTGAAGAAGCACAACGTTTTATAGATATAGCTGAAGAAATGGGCATTACACATGCTTATTCATCTTATAATGCAGCATCCATTTATTTAGGTCATGAAAAACCAGATATGGCTTTACGCCATTCATCTAGAGCAATGGAGATTGCTCCTTATGAATTAGCTTTTCAGAAGCAACAAGGGATTTCCTTTTTTAATGTGGGGCAATGGTTTCAAGCCATTACTTTTTTGAATAAAGGGATAGAAGCCGATCCGAATGATGGAGAATTAATTAAAGCTAGAGCATTATCATATAAAATGACAGGAATGTCAGATTTGGGAGATTCAGATTTGGCACAAGTAGAACATTTAAATCAATTTGAAACGAAAGGAACGGAAGCCCAAACAGATCTAGATTTTGTTGAGGCTTATATTCATTATGCTACCTTATTTATGCATAATGTATCAAATGATGATAATTATGAAAATGCATTAAGTTTATTGGACAATGCATTAGTCGAAGCATTAAAAATAAAAATACCGAATGGTCAATTAGCAAAAGTCTATAATGAAATAGGTATGTTACATTGGACCAAAGGTAAATTACAATTAGCATTAGAAAGTTTTAATTTAGGGATCGCTAAAGATCCTACGCCTGAAATTTATACCAGCAGGGCTAGAGTTCAATTCGAATTAAAACGATTTGTAGAAATGGAAAAAGATATGGAAATGGCTGCTAAATTGAAAAAAGATTAATTACTGGTATATCTCTTTATTATTTAAAGGATTTAATAAAATTAAAAAGCCACCAAGAGCCAAAGAGATTTCTAATACTTCCCATTTTTGACCATGTTGGATAATAAGCATTAATACAATTGAACTGATCATTACTATGATTTGAAGTTTACTGGGAATGGGAATTCCTGCTTGATTGATAAAATTTTTAAAGCCTTCTTTTTTTCTATAAACAAATGGGAATAAGATCAAGTATATACTTAATAGAATGGTGAAGACTTGAGAAATTAGGAAATTTAGTTTGATGCCTCCAAGTTTTAAATTATGAATATTAATTTCTCCTTGTGTATTTTTTTCTTGAAAGAATTCATCAGATGGAATATCAAAAATTCGTTGTCCCCAAGAAATTTCTTCTCCAAAACCAAACAAAAGGAATAAGCATAATCCAAGCATTGTTCCTTTCCACATCCAACTCTTTACAGAAAAGTGCTTTATAAATCGAAAGATGCTTAAACACAATGCCACAAACAAAACGAGAACAGTTAAATTCTCAATCACACCATCTTCTATGACCATTTGTTCAAAGACACTAGGATAAGCAAATGATGTTATTAGGCTAAAAAACCAAATAAGTATAAGTAAGACTAGAATAATTTTCCCCAATAATTGATTAGACATATGTTAAATTAAGCTAAAGTGGCTACGTTAAAACTAAATTCGAATATAATGATAGTTCATTTTTCTCATTCTAAACAATAACGTGATAAATTTGCGTATATGATTAAGACTTTAGATAGATATATTATTAAAAAATATCTAACTACCTTTTTTTTTGCAGTTATAATATTCTCCATGTTAGCATGTGTGATTGACTTTAGTGATCACCTTGATAACTTTATGAGGAATAATGCACCACTCAAAAAAGTCATTTTCCAATATTATTTATTTTTTATTCCTTATATCGTAGGTCTAATTTGGCCCCTGTTCTGTTTAATTTCTGTTATCTTTTTTACCTCAAGAATGGCCTATAATTCTGAGATCATTTCTATGATAAATACTGGAATGAGTTTCAGAAGATTACTTTGGCCTTACATGGTGGCTTCTTTTATTTTAGCATCGATCAATTTGTTGTTAAACAATTATATCATTCCCAAAGGAAGTAAAATCAAAACCAATTTTGAGAATGAATATATCTATAAAATGACCGATAGAGGTAAAACAAAAAATGTACACCTCTTCACTTCTCCCAATTCAAAAATATATATCAAAAGATATATGAAAAGGGATAGTACAGCCAACGATGTCATGATTGAAGAGTTTGAAAATGGTTCTTTGAAAAGAATTTTATCAGCTGAGAAAATTAAAGCGTTGCCTAAAGATGGAGAATGGAAACTCATTGATTATTATGAGCGAACATTTAAGGGAATGAGAGAAGAGGTTGTAGAAGGCGAAGAAAAAGTCATGAGGATTAATTTAATGCCCGATGATTTTATTGCTTATGATAATGCAAAAGATGCCATGACTTCTTCAGAATTAAGTCAATACATCAATAGGCAAAAATCAAGAGGAGCTGGAGGGACTAAATTATATGAAGTAGAATACCATAGGCGTTATGCGCAACCTTTTATTGTATTTATTTTAACGATAATTGGAATGGCATTATCTTCTCGAAAAGTAAGAGGGGGGATTGGTTTACACTTAGCTTTGGGTGCGGGTTTAGGATCTGTTTATATCTTTTTATTTCAATTCAGTACCACACTAAGTATTAATGGAAGTGTGTCTCCAATGTTGTCTGTTTGGCTACCATCCATACTCTTTATGTTCATTGCAATTATATTAGTCAGTAAAGCTCAAAAGTAGTTGGAACTCGATTGGCTTTTAGAGTTGGTTTATAATTGGCGTTTGAAGATAAAAACAGTCGTTTTTTGATGAAACGAGGCATGGAAAACGGAGTTTAGCATAGCTAAATGAGTATTTTTAGAACGAAGTATCATCGGAAAAGAGACGTTTTTAGTCCAAATTGTTAAATATAAACATACTCTTATTAGTTGAATTATCTGTATTTTTGTAGTAGTTATCAGTTGATAACCATAAAGTAAGAAAAAATGTTTCCACAGTACGATACAATAGTAGTAGGAGCAGGTCATGCCGGATGTGAAGCAGCAGTAGCTGCTGCAAACATGGGATCCAAAGTTTTATTGGTGACTATGAATATGAACACGATTGCTCAAATGTCTTGTAATCCTGCAATGGGAGGAGTAGCAAAAGGACAAATAGTGCGAGAAATTGATGCGCTAGGAGGGTATTCAGGAATTGTAACAGATCACACCATGATTCAATTTAGATTATTGAATAAATCTAAAGGACCTGCGATGTGGAGTCCCAGAGCTCAGAGTGATCGAATGTTATTTGCAGGGAAATGGAGAGAGATGTTGGAAGCTCATCCCAATATTGATTTTTGGCAAGAAATGGTCGTCGGTTTAATTGTAAAAGATAATGTTGTAAAAGGAGTACATACGAGTCTTGGTTTACAAATTGAGTCTAAAACGGTAATCCTAACCAATGGAACATTTTTAAATGGATTAATTCATATTGGAGAAAAACAATTTGGAGGAGGACGAGCAGGAGAAAAAGCAGCTACGGGCTTAACTGCTCAATTGGAAACGCTAGGTTTTGAATCTGGTAGAATGAAGACGGGTACACCAGCTAGAGTGGATGGTCGTTCTTTGAATTGGGACATCATGGAAGAGCAATCTGGAGATGAAGTGCCGGGTAAATTCTCTTATGTGGAAACGCCAACGTTGAAGAAACAACGTCCTTGCCATATTACTTATACGAATGATAAAGTTCATGAAATCTTAAAAACAGGTTTCGATAAATCTCCTATGTTTAATGGAAGAATTAGAGGTTTAGGTCCTCGATATTGTCCTTCTATTGAGGATAAGATTAATCGTTTTGCGGATAAAGATCGTCATCAATTATTTGTTGAACCTGAAGGTTGGAATACTTGTGAGATTTATGTGAATGGATTTTCATCTTCTTTACCAGAAGATATTCAGTATAAAGCCATGCGCTTAATTCCTGGTTTTGAAAATGCTAAAATGTTCAGACCAGGTTATGCCATTGAATATGATTTCTTTCAACCTACGCAATTAAAATTAAATTTAGAAACACGTTTAATTCGAAATCTTTTCTTTGCTGGGCAAATTAATGGAACGACTGGATATGAGGAAGCAGGTGCTCAAGGATTAATGGCTGGAATTAATGCGCATCAAAAAATAAATGATTTAGAACCATTTATTTTAAAAAGATCTGATGCTTATATCGGAGTATTAATTGATGATTTAGTGAATAAAGGTACAAAGGAACCTTATCGAATGTTTACTTCAAGAGCAGAGTATAGAATTCTTTTACGCCAAGATAATTCTGATTTACGATTGACGCCATTAGTGGATCAATTAGGAATGAATGGGCTTGAAAAAAGAATGCAACGAGTAGGAGAAAAAGAAGAAAAAATTAAAGAAATTCAAACTTTTATTCGGAATTTAAGTGTAGGACCAGATGAATTAAATACCTATTTAGAAAGTAAAAAATCTTCTGCTTTAAAACAGAAATTAAAACTAGAAAAAGTATTAAGTCGTCCTTTTATTGATTTAGAATCTATTCGAAATCATTTACCTGTTTTAGATGAATATTTATCGAAGCAAGATCCTGAATTTATTACTTCGGCTGAAATTGGAATGAAGTATGAAGGATATATCCGTAAGGAGAAAGAAATGGTGGATAAAATGAATCGATTAGAATCGGTAAAATTGCATGATAGTTTTAATTACGAAGATTTAAAAGCTTTATCAGCAGAAGCAAGAGAAAAATTGACTGAATTAAAACCTATGACAATAGGACAAGCAAGTCGAATTTCTGGTGTGAGTCCAAGTGATATTTCTATTTTATTAGTTCATTTGGGTCGATAATAAAACGAATAAAATATGTTTGATCAAAAATTTAATTTTTGGCAAAAATGGTTAACCTATGCGAATGGGTTAACCATTTTAGTAGGATTGCTTTTAGCATTTGTAGGAAATTCTTTTGTGTTTGAAATTCATAATCAATATACAAGAGATATTTATTTTAATGGTAATGCGATTCCTTCAGATATTTTAAGGTTTAAGAATTTAATGTTCGGAATTATAGGAGGAACAATTGTAGGTTTTCATGTATTAATGATCATGATTTCTGAAAATGCTTTTAAAAATAAAGAGACTTGGGCTCATAGGGCGATGTGTTATGGGATTTTATCTTGGTTTATTATTGATAGTTCCATTTCTATTTATTGCGGTGCTTTATATAATGTAATATTAATTAATGTTGTAGCATTAATTCTAATTGGTGTTCCATTATGGATGACAAGAAAAGAATTTAAATAAATTGATTTCTCCTGGAAAAATACGATCATATTCCCGTGAGGATAAAAAATATGTGCTTGAATTATTTCATTTAAATACGCCTCAATCTTTTTCTCCAGAAGAAGAAAAAGATTTAATTTATTATTTAGATCATGAAATTGAAAAATTCTTTGTAATAGAAATAGACAGTGGGATTGTAGGCTGCGGTGGTATTAATTTTAAAGAAGAGGGTAGAGTCGGCGTATTAAGTTGGGCTTTTATTCATCCTGAAATGCATGGAAAAGGATTAGGTACTTCTATTGTAAAACATAGAGTCAATTATTTATTGAATGAAACAAGTGTAGAAAAAATCATCGTTCGTACTTCACAATTAGTATTTTCTTTTTATGAAAAAAATGGTTTTGTCCTAAAAGAAATTAAGAAAGATTATTGGGCAAAAGGATATGATTTGTATGATATGGAATATGATAGATAATGAAAATAATAGATTTAACTCCTAGTTATTTAGAATGTAAACAAGAAAATAATTATGATTCTTATCTAAAATCCTATCCTGATTTTTTTAAACATTTTTTTAAGTATTGGGGTGATAGAAGTTTACCTTTTTCAATTCTAGATTTTGAAGAAATTCAGTCGCTTAAAAATCGAGTGATAAAAAGTATTAGAAAATCGAAAATATTTTAAAAGAAATTATTTTTTAATAGATAATGTTGAAATAATTTTATTTATTGGTCAAAATGTTACAAATGGTCATGCATTTTTATCAGGTAATAAAAGCAAAGGTAAAGTGAAAAAAAATCTATTGAATTGATTTTATAACAAATGAATAATATAGAGATGTAATAATTTACTTTATTATTTTAATAATTGTTCTAGCACTTTTTTGTCTCTTTCT
>JAHDFV010000059.1 GCA_020627985.1 Saprospiraceae bacterium | reverse complement strand
AGTTCTTCTGCCCAAATCCAAAAAATAGATAATGAAGAAATATTGCACTTATCAGCCAACACAACAGCAAGAGCTTTAGAAAGTGGAGGCGGTGTATTTGTCCAAAAATCTCAAGCAGGAGGTGGAAGTCCAATTATCCGAGGATTTGAAGCCAATAAAATATTAATAGTTGTAGATGGTGTTCGTATGAACAATGCTATTTACAGAAATGGTCATTTACAAAATGTGATTACCGTTGATAATGCCATGTTGAATCAAGCAGAAGTAGTTTATGGACCTGCGGCGGTTGTGTATGGTAGTGACGCTTTAGGTGGAGTACTTTATTTAGAAACTAAAGATCCTTATGTTGGATTAGTGAAAGGAAAAGAAAGAGATACTGTTTCTACCAATGCATATGCTAGATTTTCTACAGCAAATTATGAAACGGCTGTTCATCTTGATTTTCAGAAAGGAGGACCTAAATTCGGTTCTTTAACGAGTATAACTTATACTAAATTTAATGATATCCTTTCAGGGAAAAAAGCTCCAAATTGGAGAGGAGATTCTATTCCTGATCATTGGCTAAGAAATACATATATCGGTATTTTGAATGGAGATGATGTGGTTGTTGAAAATTCTAATCCTTTTTTACAAAGAGGAACAGATTATAGACAATCCGTAAGAATTGGTTATCAACAATTTGATTTTTTACAAAAATTTAAATGGAGACCAAAGGAAACATTAACCCATACTTTGAATTTCCAAATATCTACTTCAAATGATATTCAACGATATGATAAATTAACGGAGATTAAAAATGGGAATGAGAAATTCGCAGAATGGTATTATGGTCCGCAAAGAAGGTTTTTCTTATCCCATAAGGCAAATGTAATTGATTCTAAATTATTTGATCAAGCTATTTTCGTTACAGCTTTTCAAAATGTAAATGAAGATAGACACCAAAGAAAAAGATCTAACATCTTAGAAGGACGTAACTTCGAAGATGTTTACATTGTTAGTTTCAATATGGATTTTAAAAAATCTTTTGATGAACAACAAAATCATACCCTATATTATGGTGCAGAATTAACTTATAACTATGTAAAATCAACTGCGGATAATGTAAATGTAAACACAGGAGAAACTTTTGATACTCGAATGTCCAGATATGGAAATGATGGCAACACCATGTCAACTTCAGCTGCTTATCTTAATTATAAGTGGAACGTTAAAATGAAAGAAAACAACGAACCAATTTTTAGACTTTTAGCTGGACTTCGTTATACCTATGCTACTGTTAAGGCTAATTATAAAGAAACTCCAATTATTCCAGAATTACCATATACTGAGTTAAAATTAAATGGTGGAAACTTAACAGGTGCTTTAGGTATAGCTGTAATGCCTTGGGAAGGATTCGCATTTAAATCCTCTTTCTCTACTGGGTATAGGACACCAAATGTTGATGATTTTTCTAAATTTAGAGAAAAAGATGGTTTCGTGACTACACCGAATCCTGACCTTAAAGCTGAATATGCTTTAAACGCAGAAGTAAACATTGCACAAACTTTTAGATTTGGGAATACAGAGCCTGGAAAAAAGAAGCCATCTTCAGCAACTATTTCTGGTACTTACTTTTACACGCATTTATTTGATGCTATTGTAAGAAATAAAATTTTACTTCCGAATGGAGATAGTTTACTAAACTTTGATGGAGAAACCGCTGTTGTTGTGGCTAATGTTAATGCTGCGAAAGCAAATATCAATGGTTATTCTTTGAATTTCAAAATGAACTTAAAAGATCAAATCTTTTTGCAAGGAAGTTATAATGATATAAAAGGTAATTATACTGGAGGTATGGTTGATGATCAAATTGTTAATGAAAAAATTCCTTTATCTCATATTCCTCCTTCATATGGACAATTTGGATTAGGTTATAAATGGAAAGCAAAAAATAAAAGAAAATATTTCCAAGCTGATTTTATTTATCGATTTAATGGTGTAAAACCTGTTTCTGAATATGATAAATCTAGTGGAAATTCGGATAATTTAAAACAAGCTATTCCTGATTTTGGAACACCAAAATGGAGCACTTTGAATTTTTACGCTACTTGGAGATTTTCTAAAAATATTGGATTAAACTTCAGTTTAGAAAACATGACCAATTTGCATTATAGACCTTTTGCTTCTGGTATATCTGCTCCAGGTAGAAACTTTATTTTTACTTTGACTGGAAACTTCTAAATAGAAAATAGAAAAAGAAATTTTTTAGTACCAAACAGAATCCTCTTTAAATCTAAGATTTAAAGAGGATTCTGTTTTGGCTGGATGTTCTTTATTACAACTATAATTAATTAACTTTACGCTCGAATTCACGAATGATTAACCTATGAATGATGCTTTAATTTTTGATGCCGTACGAACCCCTAGAGGAAAAGGGAAAAAATCTGGCTCTCTACATGAAATCAAACCGATTCATTTATTAGAAACGGTGATGAATGCCATACAATCAAGAAATGATTTAGACACTAAAAATGTAAATGATTTATTCATCGGTTGTGTAACACCTGTTTGGGATCAAGGTGCAAATATTGCTAAAGCTGCTCTACTCTATTCTGGTTGGGATCAATCTGTCTCTGGAATGCAAATTAATCGATTTTGTGCATCAGGATTAGAAGCTGTCAATTTAGCTGCTATGAAGATTAGAGCAGGATGGGGAAACCTAGTTGTAGCTGGAGGAGTGGAAAGCATGAGTAGAGTTCCAATGGGTTCTGATGGTGGTCCCTTATTATTCGATCCTTCAGTAGTCATGAAAACGGGACATATTCCTCAAGGTGTTAGTGCTGATTTATTGGCATCCATAGAAGGATTTACTAGAGAAGAATTAGATCAATATGCTTTGCTTTCACAACAAAGAGCCTCGCACGCAAGAGATCAAGGTTATTTTAAACCTTCTATTATTCCTGTTTATGATGAAAATGGATTATTGATTCTTAAAGAAGATGAATTCATTCGACCCAATACTACCCTAGAAGGTCTAGCAGCTTTATCTCCTTCTTTTGAAGAAATTGGTAAAATGGGATATGATGCTGTAGGGCATTCTAAATATCCATTTTTGGATCATGTTCGTCATATACATACTGCAGGTAATTCTTCAGGAATGGTAGATGGTGCTTCTCTAATGTTATTAGGTAATAAAGAAAAAGGAGAAAAATTAGGATTAACTCCTAGAGCAAGAATACTATCTGCTGTTACCGTAAGTGTTGAACCCACAATCATGCTAACTGGTCCTGGTCCTGCATCATTAAAAGCATTAGAATATGCAAAAATGAAGAAATCAGATATAGATCTTTGGGAAATGAATGAAGCCTTTGCCGCTCCTGTTCTTAAATTCCAAAGAGACTTACATATTGACATTGATAAACTCAATGTAAATGGAGGTGCAATTGCTATGGGGCATCCACTAGGGGCAACAGGTACAATTCTTCTTGGTACATTATTAGACGAATTAGAACGAAGAGATTTAAGCACTGGATTGGTTACTTTATGTATTGGTGGAGGAATGGGTATCGCTACAATTATTGAAAGAATATGATACGGTATAAAAAAGATACAGATAACATCGTTACGTTAACCTTAGATATGTCTGATCGTAAGGTTAACATTATGAATCATGAAATCAGCCAAGCTTTTATACCTGTTTTACAACATTTAAAAGAGGAAAAAGCAAAGGGTCAATTAAGAGGAATTATTTTAACTTCCGACAAAAAGACCTTCTTAGCTGGTGGTGATTTAGATTATTTATATAAAAGTGATTCTGCGGAAGAAATTTTCAATTATTCACAACAAATGAAAGCCTTCTTTCGGGATTTAGAACGGCCCGGTGTTCCTGTGGTTGCTGCTATTAATGGTACTGCTTTAGGAAGTGGTTTTGAATTACCCTTCGCCTGTCATTATAGAATTGCGATAGATGACAATGATATTAAATTAGGTTTTCCTGAAGTCACACTTGGCTTAATGCCAGGAAGTGGAGGAATCATTCGTTTATTATGGTTACTTGGTATTGAAAAAGCATATAATGTCATTAGTTCTGGTAAAAAATATACACCACAAGAAGCATTAGCCGAAGGATTAATACATGAAATTGCTCTACATAAAGACGATATGATGCAAAGAGCCAAAAACTGGCTCATGACGCATCCAGAAGGTAGACAAAAATGGGATATTGAAGGATGTTCTATTCCAAATGGAACTCCGAACAATCCTCAAACTGCTAAAAATATTGCGGCCTTAACTGCACGACATATTAAAAAATATAGGTACAATTATCCTGCGCCAAACGCTATTCTAAATACATTAGTCGAAGGCGCGAAAATGGATTTTGATACCGCCTGTAGAATTGAGAGTAGAAATTTCACCAAACTGGTTCTGAGTACGGAGTCAAAAAACATGACGAAAGTATTTTGGTATGAATTGAATTCAATTCGCCAAGATAAAAGTAGACCCAAAGGTTATGGTAAATTTAGACCTCGTAAAGTTGGCATCATAGGTTCAGGTCAAATGGGATCAGGTATTGCTTTTGCTTGTGCTAAAAATGGTATTGATGTTGTACTAAAAGATGTGTCTAAATCAGTAGCTGAACAGGGTATAAATTTAGCCAAAGAAAAATTTAAACAACTTTTAGATCAAAATAAAACTACACCTGAAAATGTAAAAACTGCATTATCAAAAATTGTAGCAACGGAAGATTCTTCAGAATTCGAAACTTGTGATTTAGTTATAGAAGCCGTTTTTGAAAACCAACAAATCAAAGGTAAAGTAACAAGAGACGCTGGAAAACATATGGATGAATATTCATTCTTCGCCTCAACTACTGCCATGTTGTCTATTGATGATTTATCTCAATATTTTCCAAAACCTGAAAACTATATTGGCTTACGATTTTTTGTTCCTATAGAAGATGCACCATTAGTTGAAGTGGTCAAAGGCCCTAAAACTTCTGATGAATCTGTAGCCAGAGCTTTTGATTTTGTCAAAAAAATTAAAAAGACACCGATTATTGTAAAAGATAATCCTGGCTTTTATGCTGCTAGAGTACAAAATGTCTATCTACTAGAAGGCATTGTTATGCTGCAAGAAGGATACTCCCCTGCAATAATTGAAAACGCTTGTATGATGGCAGGTATGCCAATTGGTCCTTTATCAAAAGCTGATAATATTTCTTTGAAAGTTGTCTTGAATGCTGAACGTAGAGCTGCTGAAATCTATGGCAAAAAATATATAATTCATCCAGCGACAGAAGTTCTTCAAATGATGGAGAAAGAAGAAAGAACAGGTCGATTCAATGGAGCAGGTTTTTATAATTATACGGATGGTAAAATAACAGGATTTTGGGAAGGATTATACGAACATTACCCCGTATGTAGAACAGATTATAACATTGACCATTTAAAAGAAAGAATTCTTTTTGCTCAAGTTCTTGAAGCGGTTTGGTGCTATCAAGAGGGAATTGTATTTTCTGTTGAAGAAGCAAATATCGGTTCCGTTTATGGTTGGGGATTCCCTTCTTTCAAAGGAGGAGTCTTGCAATTTGTAAATGATTATGGTATTGACCAATTCATTGAAAAAGCCAAAGAATTAGAAGAAGAGCATGGGCCCCGTTTTATTGTTCCTAAGCTGTTACGTAAAATGGCATTGGAATCTAAGATATTTTAATCATTCAATCAATCTGACATTTTGTCCCAAAAAACTCAATGGCAAAGTGTTTGACACTATAATACTATGAAACTCAAAAATATATTCAATAAAATGAGTAAAAAAGAGGATAAGGACAAAGTCCAAGAAGAAGAAACATTAGTAAAAGATCAAACCAAAGGAGATCAAAAAGAAACTAATGAAACAGCTGAGACTAAAGATAATTCTAAGGAAAAAGCAAAAGAAGAAGTTAGTGAAGTAGAACAACTTAAACTTGATCTTGCAGAAGCAAAAGATAAGTATTTACGTCTATTTGCTGAGTTTGATAACTTCCGTAAGCGAACCAACAAAGAAAAATTAGAATTAAGAAAGACTGCAGCTCAAGACACATTGTCAGCATTCATCCCTGTTTTAGACGATTTTGACAGAGCCAAGAAAAATCATGATGATGATGGTAGTGAAGAAGAATTCACCGAAGGTGTTATGTTCGTGTATGAAAAGGTAATGAAGTTTGCTAAATCAAGAGGTTTAGAACCTGTTGATCCAACAGGTGAAGTATTTGATGGTGATTTTCATGAAGCTATTACGGAAATTCCAGCTCCTACAGAGGACATGAAAGGTAAAATCATTGATACCATTGAACGAGGATACACTTTAAATGATAAAATGATCCGATACGCGAAAGTAGTCGTTGGAAAATAATAATTACAGTGATTCAACTGTAAACGAAAAAAATTATGGCAAAAAATTATTACGACATATTAGGCGTTCCTAAATCGGCTGATGATAAGGTGATCAAAAAAGCATATCGAAAGATTGCTATGAAATATCATCCAGATAGAAATCCAGATAATCCTGAAGCGGAAGCAAAGTTCAAAGATGCTGCGGAAGCCTATGAAACTTTAAGAGACCCTGATAAGAAGGCTCGATATGATCGATTAGGACATGAAGGATATACCCGCAGCCAACAAGGCGGTGGTGGAGGTGGTTTCCGTGGAGGTATGACCATGGAAGATATTTTCTCCCAATTTGGCGACATCTTTAACGATGGCGGTGGTGGTGGAGGAAATCCTTTTGAAAGTTTCTTTGGTGGCGGAGGCGGCCGAAGAGGTGGACGAAGATCTACAGGTGAAAGAGGCAGCAATGCTAGAGTGAAAGTAAAATTATCACTTGAAGAAATTGCGAACGGTACTACCAAGAAGATTAAGATCAAAAAGAATGTAAAATGTACGACTTGTAGTGGTTCAGGTGCAAAAGATAGAAATGCGGTAAGTACCTGTGGTACTTGTAGAGGTCAAGGAGCGATCCGTCAAGTTAAAAATACATTTTTAGGACAAATGCAAACTACAACGACTTGTCCGAATTGTGGTGGAACTGGACAAGAAATCACATCTAAATGTGGTTCTTGTAGAGGTGAAGGAAGAAGCAATGGAGATGAAATTGTAGAAATTGATATTCCAGCTGGCGTAAGTGAGGGTATCCAATTATCTATGGGCGGCAAAGGACATGCAGGAAGAAGAGGTGGACCCGCTGGTGATTTAATTATTACCATCGAAGAAATCCCACATGACTTCCTTAAAAGAGATGGACAAAATATCATTTATGATTTATACCTCAATTTTGCTGATGCAGCATTAGGCAACAGTGAAGATGTACCAACGATAGATGGTAAGGTTAAAATTAAAATACCACCAGGTACACAATCTGGAAAAATATTCCGTTTAAAAGGAAAAGGTTTACCAGGTGTTCAATCTTATGGTAAAGGTGACCAGTTAATTCATATTAATATCTGGACACCCAAAAAATTGGATAATAAGGAAAGGCAATTAATGGAACAATTAAAGAACATGCCGAATTTCAAACCTAATCCTGGTAAATCAGATAAAGGATTTTTTGAAAAAATGAGAGATATGTTCTCTTAATGGATTCTTTTCTATAAAACCATTACTTTTGAAACAGACTTTGTAATTTTTGAAAATGCAAAGTCTGTTTTTTTTATAAAATTAAAAGATGAAATATTTTAGTCTCTTTTTAAGTATTGTTTTTTTATTTCTATTGGCTTCTTGTGATACAGAAAAATACATCTATAAAAAAGAAATTAAAGTCAATGACTTAAGTTGGGAATATGCAGATAGTCTTCAATATCAATTTGATATAATTGATACATCAAAATTGTATTCCATTTTATTAGATATACATCATGGAGCAGAATATGATTATCAGAATATTTATTTAAATATTTCAACTATTTTTCCATCTGGCAAATACTTAAAGCAACAATTATCATCTGACCTAGCTGATAAAAAAGGAAGATGGTATGGAAAATGTAATTCGACTTCTTGTACAGCTCCAATTAATTTACAAGAAACGGCAAAATTTAATGAAGTTGGAAAACACCATATTACGATTGCTCAATTCACGAGAGACTCTTCACTAAAAGAAGTAAAAGATATAACGCTAAAATTAAAAGAATTTATTCCACCTAATCAGAAATAAAATTTTCTATAAAATAAATATTATGACAATTCGTATCCTATTTTTTTCTTTTCTTTCTGCATTTATTTTAAGTGCATGTGGATCAAGTTCTTCAACAACTTCAAAAGGGAAAAAGAATTTTTCAGTTGATTATTATGCTGGAAATTATAATTTAAAAGAGTTAGTCCAAAAAGAAACGACAGCTGGGAAAACACCTATTTTATTTTTTACAGCGAGTTGGTGTAAACCTTGTATGGAATTTAAAAAGACTTTAAAAGATCAAGAAGTTGCAGATGCTTTTAGTAATGCAAAATTAATTATTGTTGATGCGGACATTGATAAAAATAAAGATAAATTAACTTATTTATATGCGATAGGTGCCATTCCAACTTTTATTAAATTGGATGCTAATGCTGAACCTGTAAATACAATGGTCGGCGGTGATTGGACGGAACCAACTCCTTCGCAAATTGCCCTTTCCATGAGAAAATTTATTAGATAATCTCAAATGGGTACCCCCAATAAAAATATTTATTCTCCTTCCATAAGAAAACGAAAAGCTTATACTACAGCTTTTGTTGTATTCATGAGCTATACCTGGTTGAAATTTAAAAGTAAATTTCGAGGAAAAGGCTATTATGATAAAAGAATAAATGCCCTTCATTTAAAAAATGCAAATCGAGTAAAAAATAGAGTTCAAGAATTACAAGGTCTATTTATTAAATTCGGACAAATGATTTCTATTTTGTCCAATGTTTTACCGAATGAATTTAGAGCACCTTTAGAAGAATTACAAGATCATATAAATCCGAAACCTTACAGTGAAGTTGAAAAAACGATTGTAAAAGAATTCGGAAAACCTGTTGATGAATTATTTTCTAATTTCAATAGAAAACCAATTGCCGCAGCGTCAATTGGTCAAGTACATAAAGCTCAAATTAATGGTAAAGATATAGTTGTAAAAATTCAACATCATAATATAGACACCATTGCTCACGCCGATTTAGAAATACTTAAAAAATTAGTAAAAATTCATGCCTTTTTTATGGACATGAAAGGCTTGGATCAAATGTATCTTCAAGTCAAGCAAATGATCGAAGAAGAACTCGATTATACTCAGGAAGCATATAATATGAAAACCATTCAGGATAATTTAAAAAATCATCCTGAATTGAATGTCGTTATTCCTGAATTATATGAAGAATTTTCTTCTTCTAAAGTTTTAGTTTCTAGTTTTTGTGAAGGAACAAATATGAGTCATCTCAAAGAGATTGAATCCTTTGGAATTGACATGGATGATTTAGCAACACGTTTAATGCAGCTTTATTGTCAGATGGTTTTAGTTGATGGATTTTATCATGCTGATCCGCATCCTGGAAATATTTTGGTCAATAAAAAAGGAGAAATTATATTATTGGATTTTGGTGCTGTTTCTCGGTTAAGTGAGGAAATGAAAAAAGCAATTCCAGAGTTAATTGAAGCCGTCATTAAAAACGATACTGAAAAGACGGTGGAAGCCATGAAAAATATGGGTTTCATTAGTACAGGAAAAGAAGCACAAAAATATGCAGAAAAATTAATTGAATTATTTAAAAAGTTCTTGCAAGAAGAAGTACAATTAGATGGATTAAATTTTCAAAATATTAAATTAAATTCAGGAATTGGTTCTTTTGCCACTATTTTAAAAGAAGTAGATTTAAAAGAAATTTCTAGTACCATTCAAATTCCAAAAGATTACATTTTACTATATCGTACTATTATTTTATTAATGGGAAATTCATTTCAGCTTTCACCAAATTTAGACACAATTAATATTATTAAGCCTTATATGAAAAACCACATGTTAGGCGAAAATGGATTAACTAGTTTAATTGTTAATACTTTTAAAAATCAAATTACTACAGCAGTTGCTTTACCCAATCAATTACATAAATATTTAAAATCAGCAAACAAAGGTGAACTAGAATATGAAATTAAAGGATTAGAAAAAGGATTTTCTTTAGTTTATATAATTGGTCAGCAGTTTATTTATTCTATTTTATTAATAGCAGGTTATTATTTTTATTCTAATAGTAATATTGTTGAAGGAAGTAAGCGTTATTATATAGCTATTTTCTTTTTGGGCTTACTTGGATTTTTATTACTCCGTTCTTTTTGGAAAGGAAGAAAAATAAAATTTTAATACATCAATTAAGCAAAACAATTGTTTCATATGGTTCTAAATCTAAAGTATTTTTATGCAAAGGAATTCGAACTGATTTTTCCCATAAATTTACATAAGCTTTATATTTTTTGGATTCATTGGTAAATTCTATTTCATAATATCCTGTTTTTTCTATTACTTGATTCACTTCGCTTTTCATCCATTTTTTAGCCGATATTAATTCACACAATTGTTCATCAGAATAATCACCAATATAATCTGAAGTAAAAATTAATTTTCCTAGAATAGAGTTTACTGTTAAAATAGTATTCTGTTGAACAGCTGTTAATTTATTATTTTCTTTTCTTAAAATAAATACATCGGGATCATTTAAAAAAGCATTATTATTTAATTGCCATCTTCCTAAAACGGAACGCAAAGCAATCATCGTAGATACTCGTTCCCTATTATTTAAAAATTTCAATAATTTATGTTCCCAAGATAAATGTATGTCTGCTCCAATTCTACAATAATCCACAAAACCAAAGGCAGGACCTAAAGGAACACCACAACCTAAAATGATTTTATCTCCACAAATTTGTCTTAGGAATTCCATACCATCAGACATAATTTGCCCCCGAGTTTTATCTTTTCTAGGAACAACAGCAGCACCATATAAAAAGTCTAATTTTACCATATCAAAATTCCACTTCTGTAATACAGTATGAAACACTGTTGTCAAATAATTTCGAACTTCTTGATGATAAATATCCAATCCATAAAAATAACCACTCCACATAGGGTTATATCCAACTGCTATTAATTTTCCTTGCTCATCTTTTAATAACCAATCTTGGTGATCTCTAAATATTTTAGATTTTTTTTCGACAACAAATGGAGCCAACCACAAACCAGCTTTTACATTTTTTTGTTGAATAGATTGACTTAAATGATGCATTCCTTTCGGGAATTTTTCTTTTTGAATCAATAACCAATCCCCTACTTTTTCTTGGTAACCATCATCGATTTGAAAAATATCTATTTCAATTTCTTTTTCAATAAAGGCATTTAAATTTTTAAGAATTATTTCTTCATTGATATTGGTGTAATAATTATACCAACTTGTCCAACCAAAAGCAGGTTTTACTTTGGGTTTTTTAAAAGAAAAAAAAGAAAACCATTGATCAAAAATAAATTTATCCTTTCCTTCTAATGTTACAATCTCAAGTGCTGGATAAGAATGAGCTAATGACAATCCTTCGCAATCTTTTTCTATTCTTATTTTTTTTGTTGTAGCATTATAATTAAAAATTGTGTAACCAGTACGCTCATTTATAGATCCAAAAAAAGTAATAGTTTTATCATCTTTATTTCTTAAATAAGTATACGTCCAAGAATGAATTTTACCTTTCCCTTTTTCTATATTTGAAAAATGATAATCACCATAAAATTTCATAAATGGATTAGCAAAGCTTTTTAGGCTAGGTATTTCTTCATCCAGATCAAATTCCCTACTTTCTGACCAAGATTGAAAACCATTAGAAAATACTTTATGCCAATCATTACGATGGCTACAATCTATTTCTAAAACTATTTTTTGTAAAGTAATTGTTTCTTTAGGATGAATATCTAATTTATATTTTATACCTGGATTTAAATCATCTATAAAAATATCCACATACAATTCTTCTGTACGAGTCATCCCTTTTGATTTTAAATCTAAACGGGTATTATTATATTCTATAAAAGCGGTATACGGAAATGGACTCACAGTTTTGATTTTTTTGTAAGATAGAAAATCACTTTACAGATTTAAAATTATTCTGAGTTATTTAAAATTTATTTCTTAATAAAAAAGCACCGTTAAATAAATTTAACGGTGCTTTTTTTATGTTCGTTTTAATAGACATTACAAATGACGTTCAGCATGATAAGAAGAACGCACCAATGGTCCACTTTCAATAAAGTCAAATCCCATTTCTAAACCTGCAATTCTATATTTTTCAAATACATCTGGATGCACATAATCATCTACAGCTAAATGCATTTTAGTGGGTTGTAAATATTGACCAATCGTTACAACATCGCAACCGACTTCTTTTAAATCTCGTAAAATTTGAATCACTTCTTCTTCCGTTTCTCCAAGTCCCACCATAAAACCAGTTTTGGTTCGCTTGCCGTAATCCTTAATTCTTTTTATTTCTTCAAGAGATCTTTTGTATTTTCCTTGAGGCCTCACTTTTCGATATAAACGCTCTACAGTTTCCATATTATGAGAAACAACTTCTTGCCCTGCAGAAATCATTCTTTCCAAAGCATCCCAATTTCCTCTGACATCAGGAATTAACGTTTCAATGGTTGTTTGCGGTGATAATTCTTTAATTTGTTTCACCGTTTGATGCCAAATCTCAGCTCCCCTATCTTTTAGTTCATCTCTATTTACAGAAGTAATTACGGCATGTTTTACTTGCATCAATTGAATGGCTTCTGCTACTCGTCGAGGTTCATCTTCATCATATTCATTCGGACGACCTGTCTTTACAGCACAAAAAGAACATGAACGGGTGCATACATTTCCCAAAATCATAAATGTCGCAGTACCTGCACCCCAACATTCTCCCATGTTCGGACAATTCCCACTTTGGCAAATGGTATGTAACTTGTATTCATCAACCAAACGACGAACACGCTTATAATCTTCTCCTATTGGTAATTTAACTCTAAGCCAATCTGGTTTTCGTTCCCTTTGCGGCTTATCATTTACTACGGGTAAATCAATCATCTCTTTCTCTTTCAGTTTATAAAACGGAGTCAATTAACTTCGTTTTCCAAATTGCAAAGCTAAGTAAACATTTAAAAATATAGGCCTATTTTTTTCAGAAACCATGATGGGTACTTTTTTATAAAAGGCATCTACCATAAAACCAAATTCAAGTGCTTTCACAAATTCATCAAAAGCACCCCAATCTAAGTGAACACCTAATTTAGCATTTAAACCTGGCATGGGTCTTAAACCATTCCATCCATATTTAAAGCCAGCTGCACCAAGTATATTATATACATCTAAGAATTCATCATGAAATTCTTCTGAATAAGCCATTCTTTGTATTGAAAAATTACCATCACCATCATTAATTCTGACATTTAAATGATAAGGTTTCAAGACTCCTAAGGTCGCACCGACCATATAAGACATCCCTAAAGCTAATCCTCTTCTTTCTTGCTTCTCTGAAAAATAACGTTTTTCTCCAAATCCTAAACGAACGAGATAAAAAGAGTTTTGCTTGCCAAAAGTATAAGCACTAGACTCAAATCCTTGATAAGTAATTCCTAAATCGCTATTTCTAGATTCTTTAGGATGTTTCAGTGTACCAACTTCCAATTGATAGAAAGTAGTACGATAGTAAGTTTTAATTTTAGCTTTATTCAAAGCAACAGAAAAAATACCATTGGTATGGAACCTTAAATCCATTGTCAATTCCTTGTTATAAATGATGCCAATAAGACCATCATCTTCAAAGCCTTCTTCTTGAGCTATAGAATGGAATCCATAAAAGGAAAGGAAAAATAATATGCTAAAAAACTGCTTCATAACAACGTTTCTTTCTATTATAACTCAATTTAATAATAATTCGTGACAGTTGATGGCGTTTATTTTTATAAACGATATTAAAAGACATAAGTTTTAAGACAGGTCTGATATATATTGATCGATTCAACTATAATCGAAAAAAGGGCTAATTTCTTTAGAAATTAGCCCTTCAATAGTCATTGATGGAAAATTTTAATTAATTTTTCTTGAAGATATCAAACAAGCCTCCTTTTGAATTTCCTTTATTTTTCTTCTTCTTTTTTCTTCGTTGTTCTCTTTTGGTGGGTCGATCCATTAGTATATAACGTACTGATATGGCATTTTCAGTTTCCAAGGCTTTTTCTCCGCCTACAAAATTAAATGAAGGTCTAAAATCATAACTGATATTAAATTTACCTAATGATATTTCAGCACCTCCAACGAGTGTAACACCGAAAGGATTTTCAATTTTTTCCGTCGGTTCATCAATCGTTATATTATTTTGACCTGTATACCATCCTTTGTGAACACCTCCGCCTGTATATAAATTAAATCGTTTGAATAAAATCGGAAAATGCTGTTTTCCAAGTAAGGCAACTGTATATTGATTCTGTTTTAATTTGGCATTCAGTATTCCTTCAATAGTTGTTTTATTCGCAACTCTCTGAACTGCTGTAATACCTATACCAGTACCAATTTTTACTCCAATTGCATTATTATATGCTTGACCAAAACCACTTAAAAATGATCCAATTACAAATCCAAAAACAATTACATATTTCATATCTCCGATTTTTATGAGTCAAAACGAGATTGAAATTTAATTTAGTATATCTGTGTTTAAAAAATTAAATTAAAGAAGTATTAAAATAATTTATTGATTATTCCATTTCTACCCAAGTAGTTCCATCACCTCCTTGTTTAGCTTCAGGATGATAATATTCTTTGATGGAAGGATATTCTCTTAATTTTTGATGCACCGCTTTTCTTAAAATACCGTCTCCTTTTCCATGTATGATTTCTATTTTAGAAATATTAGAAACTAATGCATTATCAATATATTTTTCTAAAGTCATTAAAGATTCATCTCTACGCATTCCCCTTAAATCAATTTTAGAAACAAACTTTGATTTTTGTTCAATCGTATTAGAATGGATTCCTTTTTTCTTAATTTCTAAGGGTTCATTGGCTAATTCTAAATCTCTTAAATGAGCCGTTATTTTTAGCAAACCCATTTCTACAATTACATTTTTCTTATCGATCCGAATCACTGTTCCTGTAGAACCACCTGATTTTAATTTAACAAAATCGCCAACCTTAATCGGTCTTTTTAATTTTTTAGATTCTTTATGATAAATAGCCTCTTTTAATCCTTGTACATCCGAAGAAGTTTGTTTTCTATTTTCTCTTGCTTGAGCCGCTAATTTTTTGGCTTTTTCTAAATTCTTTTCTTCTTTAATTTCTCGAATTAATTTCTCGAGTGTTTTATTATCATTAGCAGATCGTTGCATTTCTAACTCCTTGATATCTAATTTCAATTTTTTTCGATTGACATCTAAATCACCTGCCATTCTTTCGTAATTATGAATTAAAATATCTAAATTTTTCTGCTTGGATTCAGCAAGATTTAACTTCTCTTCTAATTCTTGTTTTTCTTTTTGTAAATCAATTAATAATTGATCAATGGCTCTTTCGTTTTTGCCTATTTTCTTTTGAGCATATTTAATTACATTTTTTCCTAAACCAATTTTCCGAGCTATTTCAAAAGCATAAGAACTACCAGGACTTCCTACTTGTAATTCATAAGTAGGAGATAAATTGTCTTTATCAAATTTCATAGCTCCGTTTACGATTCCTTTTGTTTTAAAAGCAAAGACTTTTAAATTAGAATAATGGGTTGTAATAAAAGCAAAAACTTTTTGACTGTGTAATTCTTTTAAAATAGATTCTGCAATATCACCTCCAATTTGAGGATCAGTTCCTGAACCAAATTCATCAATAATTACAAAAG
>JAHDFV010000444.1 GCA_020627985.1 Saprospiraceae bacterium | reverse complement strand
ATCATGAAATTGATTGTATAAAAAGCATCCCGAATTTTAATAACTAAAATTCGGGATGCTTCATGTTTGTTGAGTTGAATCAAATGAATAAATTAAAATCGATAACCGATTTCTAAACCTAATAAACCAATTGTACCTTGTCCTACAGGATCTCCTTCAGTTTTAACATTAATTTCTAGACCAAATGCAAAAGTTGGAGTAATATATAATCCATTATTTCCTGATTCTCCCACAGGAATAAAAAACTTATATCCTATTTCAGCAGTAGGTTGAAAAATTAAAATTTTAGATATTCCTATAGCATCATCATTCGTCCATAATATTTCATCTGTTCCAGAGTTTCGCCAATCAATATTTAATTTCCAAATATCTGTTTTAATCCCTGCAAATAAACTTTTCATAGGTTTAATAATATAATAACGATATCCTATAGAGCCTCCCCAGCCACCGCCTCGTTCATCTTCATGTTCGCCCCAATCATGTCTTCTAGCTCTGTTATATCCCACACGAAGATTTAAAGCATTTTTATAATAAGAACCCAAACCCATTTCCATTTTTAAACCTGGCATAATTCCCGCAGGATACACTTGAAATTCAAAACCGATTTCTATAGGTCGTTTATTAAATATGATTTCTTCATTTTGTGCGGAAATAGTATTGCTCAATAGAATAGAACAAATAAGGAATATTATCACTCTCATATATTTTTTCTTTTTGTAATTATTTATAATACTGTAACGTTTTTAAAGGACTGCATTATGATTAAAAAAATGCAAACTTAGTGAAACTTTAACGATTCCTTTGAAATATTGCATTGTTTTTACAGTTATTTTTGCATAGGATATGCTAAATGTATTTTTAAGGATTAAATAAGAATCAAAATGTATCAAAAATTGTCGCAAGCTATTGTTCTTTTCTTTTTGAGTTTGACTTTTGTTCAAGCTCAACCACCAGAATCTAAATCAGCTTATGAAAAAGAATATGAAAGACGTATCAAAAAAGAAATGATCAATGATATATATATTCCTAAAGATTTGACAGATGCTTTTAAAGAATTAACTCGTAAAATGGATAAATCGGCAAAAACTAAATTTACGGTAACTCCTGAAGATACTATTGTGAAAAAAACGTATTTTTCTTTAGGAAGATGGATTGCTGTGAATTGGGGTTTTTATGAAGGTTCAAGATTATCTCATTGGCTGAAAACAGAGGTAGGAGTTTCTCATCCAGAAGATCAATCGATTTTTATTATTAGAACATTTCATCGTAGTTTGAATAAAAAACCTTTGGATGTTAAAGCTTTAGCAGAAGAATTAGTCAAAAATAGAAAAAAGGAAATTCTCAAGAATAAAAAGATTATCAAAAAAGAAACACGAAAAGTGCCAAAAAAAGAATGATGTTTTTTAAACCATCAGATATTAGTAAAAAGGATTCCCTGTCTAAAAAGTTAGATAGGGAATTTTATTTTTATTAGGATAGAAAATCATCTTACTTTACCCATTAAACCTTCTTCGGTTTTTGTATCAAATAATCCTCGTTCTAGTCCTGATTTTGGATCTAAATTTTCTGAAAGTTGAATCGTTTCATCCCATTGGAATTGCTTCTGTAACATTTCTATATTTAGCACAATATCAAAGTATATCCAATTGGCATTTCTTTGAGACCAAGTTGTTCCAAAATAAGTAATTTTTGCTCTTTGACTCAATAAATATTTAGCGATTTGTTGTAATATTTTTGATTGGATGAAGTTCGTTTCATCTCTATAAAATTTTTCAAATTCTATAAGTTGTTCACCAATCTTTTCATTTTCCAATAATTCTTCCTTCACTTTTCTAGAAATCCATCCATTCAATTGAGTATATGAATTTATGGATTCTAATTCTTCTTTAATTTGAATTAAAACATTTTTAGAGGGAAACAATTTGAATTGTGAATCAATCAATTGAATCAACTCGTTTTTGTCTTCTTCAAAATTTCCATTCAACATTTTCTTGCTTATCACTTACACAAATTCTACTGCATTATATCTCTACCACTTTTATGAGTCTGATGAACAGAAGCTTGTTGCGTTCCCCAAACTAGAATATCTTGAATATTAACGTGTTTAGGACGAGTAGCAACAAAATAAATGATTTCAGCTACATCAGACGCTTTTAATGGTTGATAGTCTTCATATACTTTAGCAGCTTTTTCTTCATCTCCATCAAAGCGAACTTTTGAAAATTCTGTTTCTTCAACAGCCCCTGGATTGATGGAACTCACTCTAATATTATATTTATGCAAGTCAATTCTCATTCCTTTGGTTAAAGCATCGACGGCATGTTTTGTAGCACAATAAACGCCTCCACTAGGATAAACATCTTTTCCTGCAACAGAACCAATATTAATAATATGTCCTTTTCCTCTTGATACCATACCTGGAGCAATGAGTCGAGTCATATAAAGAAGTCCTTTAATATTGGTATCAATCATGGTTTCCCAATTCATAATATCGTCTTCATGAATGGGAGATCTTCCCTTAGCTAAAC
>JAHDFV010000058.1 GCA_020627985.1 Saprospiraceae bacterium | reverse complement strand
AAACATATACTGATAAGACTGTTTCTTATGCTTACAATGCGCCAGGAACCTATGATATAGTTTTAGAAACTACAGTGTATAATTATGTAGTAACAGAATTATGTATTAATGAGATTACAGATGGATATTGTGGTGATGTAGAAGAAGCACTTTGTAGTTGTGGCACTCCAGTTGTAGGAGTATGTCCAGATCCTTTTGTAACCATTATTGGTAATACCTTACCTACAGAAAATGGAGCAGATAATCATTGTTGGTCAGGGCTTTCTATTGCTACAGGTGGATTAAATTTTGATTTCACGGTATGGGATGAAGATGAGTTTTTACCAGTTGTAGGTTCACCGAATGATAATTTAGGAGATTTTTCTATTAATATTGCTAATGGTGCTGGAAATTATCCATTCAGCAATGGAAATCTTTCGGGTTCATTGACAATAAGTGCTGTTCAGAGTTTAGTTACCAATGATACGCTAACAGTAACCGTTTATGAAGATCCAGAAGAACCTTCTTTATCTCAAGATGTAAATGAATTATCCATTACGAATAATAATGGATATACAGTTCAATGGTTTATGAACGGAAATGAAATTATGGGAGAATCTGGTGATACATATGAAGTGGCAGCAGATGGTGATTATTATGCAGTCTTTACAGATGCGAATGGTTGTACATCAACGTCTCCTACTATTGCAATAACGTTTGTAGGAACCAATGATATTGATACTGAAGCCAGTATTTCAAAATTATATCCAAATCCAGCTACGAATCAAGTATTTATTGAAATGGAATATTTTGAGACACATGATGCTGTAATTCGTATTATGGATATTACAGGAAGAACAATTTTATCTGAAAATAAAACAAATCAATTTGGAAATCAGAAGTATGAAATTGATATACAAACATTGAATAGTGGATTGTATTTTGTTCAAATTACTTTAGATAATGGAGCAACAAAGACTCAGAAATTATCTGTTCGATAATGAAGAAGATCTTATAAAAAATGAAAGGGCTTGGAATGTAAATTCCAAGCCCTTTTGTTGTAGTAATCAATAATTATTACTCTTTAAATTCATCCAATAAAGATAATTCAAAGGCAATTTTATGATGCCAATTTCTTTGCTCTTTACGATTCACACTATGGTGTGTCGAAAAATCATAAGCTTGTTGAGTCACTTCCCAATTATTTAGATATTGCTTAATGTATCTTTCAAATTGTTCTTCCTCTCCACACCTGAAATTTTGTTCACTTAATAGTTTCCTTAATTTACGGGTGTGTAATTCTGTTACATCAAAATGTAACTGTTCATGTGCTAAATGATAATTCGTTTTTGCCTCACTTTTAACCCAAGATTCTTTCGTTTCAAAATATGCTCTGACTTTATAAGTAATCATACCATTATTACAACCGCGATAATGTACAATACCTGATGAAGTTAAAGCATCAATGTCTCTATTTCTATAATTAAATTTAGCATCGCCTGCAAAATCATCCCAAGTTAATGGGTCTTCTGACCAATAGATTATATCTGGTGTGTCAGAACTGGTTCCAATGAATAAGTAAATACATATTATCATCATTGCCCTACCTAAGTATAAAGCTGTTCCTTTTCTCATAACATCCTCAATTTTGTGTTCACGAATATTTATTATTTCAATGTTGAAATAATAAAGCGTTGGTTATTCGATTTCAGGTTTCCACAAAAGGTGCGTAAATTCTTTTACTCGGTCTTGTTCAATAGTTATTCCTTCATTTTCAAGTAATTCTTGCATCATGGTAGGTGTAGGAAAATGATGTCTTCCTGTTAATTCACCTTTACGGTTAACCACTCGATGGGCAGGTACTGGTTCGGAAGCATGAAAACTTTTATTCATCGCCCAACCAACCATTCTTGCGGTTACTGTACCTACGCTATCAGCTATCGCTCCGTAAGTACTCACTCTACCATATGGAATTAAACGCACTTTTGCGTATATGTCCTCGAAAAATGATGTTTGCTCTTTGTTCTTTTTCACCTGCATTAATTTTGCCAAAAACGTATTTTAATAAAATTTTAATACAGTTATATGGGTTTAACGGAGAATTTATCGAAAGGATGCATAATAAATCAAATAAAAATGAATTTTAATATGATTTTAAGATTTCCTTGACAAAAAAATTAATTAAATATTGCAAAACGCAATCTTTATAATTAGAGTGTAGATTGTATTATTTTAGGTAATGCTCTTTAAAACGAGTCTATCTTTTAATTAGTATGCTGATCCCAGCAATCTTCTGTTCCTTTTTTAAATGGAGTATCTCTAATCAATTTTAAATAAGCATCCGAATTATAAATAGGATGTCGATTTGGATCGTTTTTTTGCTGATAAATTTTTGCTAAACCCATCATGCCTTCTAAATCAAAAGCGGTTTGTACTTCACAATTTAATTCCTGTTGCATTCTACCTTGATGGTGTCGATGATGAAAGGAAGCGATTTTTTTCATAAGATTAAGTGCAGTCTTCTCAGTCGGTTGATCGTAATCGATCTTGTGATTATAAATATTATTGGTCGCAAACTTTATTTTATAGGTATCTCCATTTTCTATAGGCAAACCATGAGGAGTTTTGGGGCGAGAACCGACTATCCGTACTTTACTCGAATATTTTTCACCTTTATGATTTTTAAAATGATAAAAAGACTCATATCGTCCTTTCCCCATTCGATCTAACACTCGAACGGTTACTTCAGTAAAATCTCCATTTTTAGCTAATTGTCGTTCAAGAAAATCAGTTCTAAAGAATATGAAAATAAAGGTACCTGCAATAAGAATAATAAAAAAAGAAGCGATAGCGATTACACTTTGAATCGCCCATTTCTTTTCTCTTAATTTCCATCGTTTATTCCCTTCAGTATTGGCTTTTCGATCAAATTTAAATTCATAACCAAAACTTCCATTTCGGTTAACAATAACATGTATCTCACACAATTCTTCATCCACAAAAAACTTATAGACTTTATGTTCAAAAACTTTAAAATCGACTTGCATGACTTTGTCATTATAATAAATCAAAAGATTCCCTAAACGAGTATCATGCATGATACCAATTTTGTTATGACGACCATAAGGTCCAGCATATATCCAATGACGCTTATTCAAGTAGATCTTTAAGTTTGTGTTATTATTATAAGTACTTTTTTATAGAATCGTTACAATTATTTTGAGGTAAGAAAATTTTTCATGTGTTCCAATAAGATATCTGGCTGTTCAGCATGAACCCAATGTCCTGATTTTTCTATAGTTATAATATTTGAATGACTAAAAAGTTTTTTGATTAAAGAAGAATCTTCTTTTTGTATATAATTCGATAAACCTCCTTTTATGAATAAAGAAGGGATTTCTACAGGTTCTCCTTCAATGGTATCCAAAATATCTTCATAATGATTAAAAATGGCATCTAAGTTCATTTTCCAGGTATAGCCTCCTTCTTTTTTTCGAGTAAGATTTTTTAATAAAAACTGTCGAACTCCAAATTGAGGAATACGCACTTCTAATTGTTGTTCTGCGTCTTTTCTATTTTGGATATGTTCTAAATCCAAATCAAATAAAGCTTCAAAAATAAGTTGATGTCCACCTTCGTATTTTTTAGGAGCAATATCCACTACAATCATTTTCTCAACAAAATCAGGGTAATCTAAGGCAA
Organism: Saprospiraceae bacterium; assembly: GCA_020627985.1. GTDB lineage: Bacteria > Bacteroidota > Bacteroidia > Chitinophagales > Saprospiraceae > JAHDCE01. The sequence goes on along the minus strand of JAHDFV010000058.1, from coordinate 12,321 downwards.
ATTGCATAACAGTTTTTCCTCCCATAGAATGTCCAATTAGATGAGCTTGATAAATCCATTGTTGTTCCATAAAACAATGTAAATCTTCTGCCAAAAGAGAATAATCGAAATCGGGATGATGAGGAGATCGACCATGATTTCTTTGATCAATGATAAAAACGGTATAATTCTCAGCTAACTTTTTAGCAATAGTTTGCCAATTATCAAGCATACCAAATAAGCCATGCAATATAATAACAGGATCACCTTGTCCGAATTGTTTATAGTTTAATTCCATATTTTATGATTAAAACGCCAATATAAGAAGAGTGGTTCAGACTATTCCTGCATGGGTATGGCTAAAGTTTTCTATTTTTGCACTTTAAATTAAAATAGAATGGGAAGAAAGAAAAAACCAAGATTAATTGAGAACATTACTATTGTAGGCCCCGCGGATAAAGGTCGTAGCGTAGGTAAGTCAGAAGAAGGTGAAGTTGTCTTTTTAGAAGGCGTTGCTCCTGGGGATGTAGTAGATGTCTTAGTGGTACGGAAAAGAAAAGGGGTACAAGAAGGGCTTGTTCAAAAATATATCAGTTATTCTGAAGATAGAGTAACACCTATTTGTTCTCATTTTGGTACTTGTGGAGGTTGTAAGTGGCAGCATATTTCATATGAAGCCCAATTGCAACATAAAACAAACATTGTTGATAATGCCATGAAACGTATTGCTAAAGTTAATATCAGAGAATTCTTACCCATTATAGGAGCGGACAAAACGGATTATTATCGGAATAAATTAGAATACTCTTTCTCTAATAAAAAATGGTTAGAACCAGAAGAACTACTTGATTCTAACATCTCTAACGAAGCTCAAGTTTTAGGCTTTCATCGCCCAAGAACTTTTGATAAAATAGTAGATATTAAGCATTGTCATTTACAAGGAGGACTGTCTAATGATATCAGAGATTTTGTAAGAGAAAAAGGCATCGAGTATGGAATGGAATTTATCGATATTAGAAAAGTAGAAGGATACCTAAGAAATATCATTATTCGAACAACCACAACAGGTGAACTAATGGTTATTCTGAGCGTGTTTGAAGATGAGAAAGAAAGCAGAGAAAGATTATTAGATGCCATAATAGAACGTTTTCCTGAGATTACTTCTTTGAATTATGCGATCAATCAAAAAAGGAATGACACCCTTTATGACATTGATGTGGTAAATTATAAAGGCAAAGATTATATAGAAGAACAATTAAAAGATACGAAATATAGAATAAGTCCAAAATCATTCTTTCAGACCAATTCTTATCAAGCCGTAAAATTGTTCGATACCGTTGTTGAATTTGCAGGTCTTTCTGGAACCGAAAATGTATATGATTTATATACAGGTGCTGGAAGTATTGCTTGTTATTTAGCTAAAAATTGTAAGCAAGTTGTTGGAATAGAAGAAGTAGAACCTGCAATTAAAGATGCCAAAATAAATGCTGAAATTAATCAGTTAGATAATACTGTATTTTATGTAGGGGATGTTAAAGATATTTTGACAGATGAGTTTGCCCAAAAACATGGTAAACCTGATGTATTAATCACCGATCCACCAAGAGCAGGCATGCATGCTAAAGTAGTAGAAATGCTATTAAAATTAGAATCCCCTAAAATAGTTTACGTTAGTTGTAATCCAGGTACACAAGCAAGAGATTTACAACTATTGGATCAAAAATATGAAGTGATCAAAATGCAGCCTGTAGATATGTTTCCTCATACATATCATATTGAAAATATTGCTTTGTTAAGCTTGAAGAAATAAAGGTCATGACAAAAGAAGAAATTTTAGCACAACTTGAAAAAGAGCTTACACCATATGTTCCAACATTAGGGCAAGCAGGAGATACCATTGTAAATGAAAATGTTTCCAATTATCCAATTTTTGTCGCTCATAAACAACATTTAGAAATTGGTATTCCTCTATTAAATGATGAAGAAAATAAGTTAAATTGGTCAATAAATGCTTCAACCTTAGAAGAATTTGTAACCAAGAACATTATTTCAAACGAAAAAGTAGACGAATTTAAAAAAGTCTTCAAACCTGTAGACGATTATGTTTGTCTCTTTGTTTTAAGTGAATTAGGTGCAACTTTTATTTTTATTTTGCGTAAATAGGTTAGTTAATTTATTTGTTCTAGGTCCCCCAGGAACTGACGAAATAAAAACAAATTGCAAACAAATCTACAAAACAGTCCTTTGTATAATCAATACGACAAGTCTTCTGGATATGAATTTTACAGTAAGGTCCTTTTAATTGAGGATAATATTGGTGATGCTCGGCTAGTAGAATTATTACTAGAAGAGGCAGATACATTTAAATGTGAAATTGTTAATAAAACAAGCTTGTCTGATGGAATGGAAGCCTTAGCGCAAGATTCATATGATGCCATATTATTAGATTTATCTTTACCTGATAGTCGAGGTTTCGAAACCTTAGAAAAATTCATGACTCGTTTTCCAGATGCAAATGTAATTGTATTAACAGGAATGAAAGACAAGAAATTGGGTGTCGAAGCAGTAAAAGCTGGTGCTCAAGATTATTTAGTCAAAGGGGGATTTGATTCAGATTGGTTGGCTAGAGCACTTCGATATTCAATAGAAAGAAATCGATTTTTAAAACGATTAGAAGAAGCGCAACGAATTGCTCATGTTGGTCATTGGGAATATAATATGGCTACGGGTGAATTTTCTGCATCAGATGAAATTTATAGAATTTTAGGATATGTTCCTCGTTCTATAATTTTTTCTAGAGAAGATATGCAAAATCCTTCTTCACATTTGTTCTTTTTAAATCAAATTATTGAACAAACTCTAATAGCAGGAACGCACAAAGGAGATTACATAATTAAGCAAGCGGATGGTAATGAAAAAAGCGTTTTTACGCAAACATCTTTAACTCGTAATTCCAAAAAAGATATCCTTTCGGTTAATGGTATCATCCAAGATATTACAGATCGAAAAGTAAGAGAACAACTTCAAAAAGATAGAGATTTAGCTGTTGAATCTTCCAAAATAAAAGAACGATTATTAGCTAGAGTTTCTCATGAGATGAGAACACCTATGAATGCCATTTTAGGAATGAGTGATCTTGTTCTTAAAACAGAAATGAATGAAGAACAATTAGGGCTCGTTACTGGGATTCATCAAAATTCAGAACATTTACTAGGAATAATTAATGATATTTTAGAAATATCTACCTTACAAAATGGAGAATTAAAATTTGAAAATAGAATATTTGATTTATCCTCTTTGCTTTCCAATTTATTCAATATCGTCCAATATAAATTAAAGGAAAACGAGATTCAATTTGAATTGGATATCAGGGAAGATATTCCAAAATTTGTAGAAGGAGATCCTAATAGAATACAACAAGTTTTAATTAATTTAGTTGGGAATGCTTTCAAATTTACACAAAGAGGTAAAGTGAGCGTGAAAGTTGAAAATATCAATGAAACAGAAACGGAAGCTTGGTTGAAATTTAGTGTGATTGATACAGGAATTGGTATTCCTCAAGAAAAAATTAGTGATATTTTTGAGCCTTTTAATCGGATTGAAAATAAAGAACATAATTTTGAAGGAACAGGTTTAGGTTTATCTATTGCACATAATATTGTAACCATGCTGAATGGAGGTATGGGGGTAGAAAGTAAATTAGGGCAGGGATCAACATTCTTTTTTGAAATTCCATTTAAAAAAGCAATTGAAAAAGATATTGTCATTGAAGATGAAGTGTCCATAACATTAGATACGGCACGTCAAATTAAATTACTTTTAGCGGAGGATAATAAATTTAACCAGATTGTTGCTAAAAAAACAATCGAAAAAGAATACAAAAATATTGAAGTCACTATTGCACAAAATGGATCCGAAGCCGTTGAATTAGTTAAGGAACATGATTTTGATATTATATTGATGGATATTCAAATGCCAGTAATGGATGGTTTAGAAGCCACTAAGTTTATTAGAGAAAGTTTAGATGAAACTAAATCAAATATTACAATTTTAGCAATGACAGCTGATGCTCAAATTGCTAAAGACAATAAATATAAAGAACATAAAATGAATGATTATGTTCTAAAACCTTTTAGACCCAAACAATTATTTGAAAAACTGGCATATTACATTAACAAAAACAATAAATAAAATGGTAGAGAGTGGTTACAAATATATTGATTTGTCTTATATGGATCTTATGGCTGATGGTGACAATGAAATGAAAAAAACCATGCTGGAAATGCTTTTAGACGAATTACCTTCAGAAATTAAAAAAATGGAAAACCTCTGTTCTTCTTCTGATTGGGCGAATCTAAAACTAGTAAGTCATAAATTAAAATCAACTCTTGCATTTGTAGGAAATGATGAAATGACGAACTCAAATAGTAAAGTTGAAAAACTAGCAAAAGAAGAAGAAGGATTAGAAGAAGTTCCTGTTTTAATGCAGACTTTATCCAAACAAAGTGTACTAGCTTTAACAGAACTTCACTCAGAATTCGACAAACTCTAATATCTTTATATCTTTGTGATTCTATTCCTTTTAGAAGGGGAGAGTTATTTTCTATATTTAGATATAAAGATTATGAAGATACTCATCTGTGAAGATGAAGAAATAATGCTAACGGCTCTAGAATTTCGTTTGAGAAAACAAGGTTTTGATGTCATTAAAGCAGAAGACGGTAAAGCAGCATTAGAAAGAATTACGAATGATTCTCCAGATTTGATCGTAGCAGATGTTATGATGCCACACATTACTGGTTTAGAATTAGTTTCTCATTTAAGAGATGAAATGAAGAGCAAAGTACCAGTGATAATCATTTCTGCCTTAGAACAAGATGAAATTGTTTTAGAAGCATTTAGATTAGGCGCAGATGATTTTATCACTAAGCCATTTAGACCTAATGAGCTTATTCTTCGAATTAAAAAAATTGTTCAAGATCAAGAAGCATAATCCTCTTTTTTTTGACATAAAATTATCTCTTCATATAAATTACTCCAACCTTCCCATTCAGATTTGTGGAAAGAACTATTGTGCCATAAGGTCGTAAATATTCCTCCATTTTCTTGTATTAAATGTATCATTCTTTCAATCCGTACCTTAGCTTCTTCTGGTTGTATTTTCATATAGTTTTTTAATGTTACATCCATGACCTGAAAAGGATGAATTTGTAAATCAGTTTTTTCTTCCTTGTTCAAATCATACCAGAAAAATGGATGAGAGGTTCCAGCTCTAAACCCTATGGCATCTGGATAAGCCATGCTATAATCTTTTTTGAACCCTAGATCAATCAACATTCGATATGAATGTGGTAAATTAAATTTCAAAAAATGAAATCGATTGATTTGAATCGATTTTTGAGTAATTTTTTCTAATCGTTTTTTCTCTTCCTGTATTTGTAAAGGGTTTAAATACGAAGCATATGAAGGATGTATTCCAACTTTATATTTTTGGGAAACTGTTGAAATTTGAGATCTAAAAGCAGGAATTGAAAAATGAGGATTTTTATCATATCGATTATAATCACCCAATAACCAAAAATAGATAGGTTCTAAAAGATACTTTTGGTGAAGATGATTCCAATAATCAAAAATATCAAATGGATCTTTTTTCTTACCTTTTAAAACAGCAATACGTTCTTTAATAGTAGAAAATCGAAAGAAAAGAATATCCTTAATTGTAGAACCTAAATTTCTTTTCCAACCTTTCCATAAATAAGCACGTACATGATCTATATCATAACTGGGTAAATATTGGAAGGTTGGTTTTGGGATAGTCAAATCAATTTGAGAATCGTTTAATTGTAAACGAATCCAGTTGATCCAAACATCAACAATTGGATATTCTAATATTTTTTCTGAAAATAATAAAGAAGATGTAGCAGGATAACGACCATGTAAATCCTTCGGAAAAGGAAGGTATTCCTCATACCGACTTATACAATAAAATATCGTACTTAATGGGTCTAAATGGTCAGAATTATCATCAAATTGGATGAATGGTTTCTGATCATGATATACAATTTTGGTATTAAAATTGTGAATCATATTATCAAACAGTAAGCCTTGTGGTATAATCTGAAATGTAACATCAGAAAATGAGTTATCAGAATAATTGAAACGAAATCCATTTTGTGTATTAAATTTATTTTTATCTGTATATACAATGAAATTAACAGATAATACGCAACGGAAAATAAAATCTAACGTATATTCTAAGCGAGGTGTATTGTATGGACAATAAACCGATATTGTTGGAATATTTTTATTTTGAACCTTGCTCATGTCACATATTTAAACTATTAATTTGGAATTATTCTCAAAAAAAGAGATTTGTTATCAAGTTTTTAAGCAAAACACACGAAAAATACTGATATTGTATCAATGTACATATATAACAATAAGTAATAAACCTTATTTATTAATGGCAAAAGATGAAAAATCATTAGGCTTAGGTGAAATTAGCACCATAAGAGATATTCTTATGGGACAGCAAATTCAAGAGTATCAACAAAGATTTGATGAAGCCAAAGCCCGAGAAGAAAAAATGGCAAAGGACTTAAAATCTAAAATAAGTTCTATTGAAAAAGATGTTGAAAGTCGAATGTCCGCTCTAGAAAAGCAAATGGCAACTCGTTTTGACAAATTAGAAGCATTATTACAAGAGAATATTGCTGGTTTAGATAATAAACTCAATAAAGTAACCAAATCTGATAAAGAATTATTAGGTCAGATGTTACATGATATGGGTAAAAAATTATTAAACGGCAAAGCCAAGTAAGCTTTTAAATTTTTGCGGTGACTTCTGAAAAATCTATCGAAGTAATGGGTCATGAAACCCAAAATCAAAACAATGATATGATGCTTTCCATGTTAAGAGAGATTCTCTTAAGGAAAGACAGAGAAGATATTGCAGAAATTAAAGAAAGAATTGATGATCCTGATAAATTGGCTGAGAAAATTACACCAATTGTTGAATATCACATCGAAACTTTAAAACGAAAATTTCCAAAAGAATATCGGAAAGAAGTGGATAAGATTGTCGAAAGAAAATTAAAAGCTTCTCAAGATGAATTATTAGATCTAGTTTACCCTGTAATGGGTAAAATGGTTCGTAAATATGTAAACCATCAATTTTTAACCCTGAAAGAAAATATTGATGAAAAGTTTACCAGTATATTTTCAACTAAAGGTATGATCAACCGATTAAAATCATTAATTTTTGGTGTAAAAGAGGGAGACTTATTGTTATCTGATTTAGATAATACATCCATTGAAGAAGTATTTCTAATCGAAAGAGATGCTGGATTATTGTTAGGTCATTTTTCAAGAAATACTACAATAGATAGAGATGTTGTTGCAGGAATGCTAACAGCAATTAAAGCATTTGTGGAAGATGCTTTTAGTAAAGAAAGACAAGATTTGGAAATGATTGAATATGGAACATATAAAGTTTATATTCAAAGTTTTCATCAATATTATGTATCCGTTATTTTAAATGGTTCAATTTCTACTTCAGAAAAAGATAAATTATCTTCTAGATTATTAGACTTTGCTGAAAAAGAAATGCAAAACATAACCATGAATAGTAATGAAGAACATGATTTTGAAAAATTATCAAATAAATTGGCGGAATACTTTAAACAAGGAGCCATTTAAATAAAAAAGAGAGAGAAATAATTATTTATGGTTAGCAAAAAGGTAATTCTAACTGGAAACTTCGGAGTAGGCAAAACCTCATTATTTAATCGATTTGTATATGATCGATTTAGTGATAAATACCTAACAACAATTGGAGTAAAAGTTAACAAAAAGGTAACTCAAGTAAATGGAGAAGAAATTTCCATTTTATTATGGGATATCGCAGGAGAAGTATCACAAGATAAAGTGCCTGTTTCCTATTTTTTAGGTGCAGCAGGAATCATTTATGTTTTCGATTTAACTCGACCATTAACATTCGAAAATATGGACAGAGATATTGAGCATTTAAGACAACTATTACCAGATAGTGTTATTAAAATAGTTGGTAATAAAAAAGATCTTTTATCAGAAGATGAAATAAATAAAATATTAGAAGACTTAACCCAAGAATGCAAAATTACAACCAGTGCCAAAGAAGGTACTCATGTAGAAGATTTATTTAAAGAACTCGGTTCTGAATTACTCCAAAGTTCATAATAGATAATGCGAGCGGACATAGAACAAGTTAGGCAACAAAGATTAGCAAAATTTTGTCAAGTTCTTTTAATTAATAAAAATGGAACTCTAGCAGAAAGTTGTAATTCTATTTTTGATACAGATGTATTAAGTAAAAGAGCTGTATCAGAATGGTTTCCATTTTTAGAAAGTGTTTTCCCAACAGTAAGAACATTATCTAAAGAATCGCCTGAATTATTATTTTCCAAGGTAGAAAAACCCGCTTCTTTTCTTTCTGGTTATTATGATTTTACTTTTTCAGTGGCAATTGTAGATGGAGCTGAATATTTCTTGTGGGAAATATATGATTTTACAACCTTGTATGAAGATTTTAGGTTGTATCAACAAAAAAGAAACGAATTAGAAATCCAAAGACAAATTTTAGCACTTCAAAACAAAAATTTAAGAAAAAAGGAAGACCTCCATACCAGAGAAAATTTAGTATTTAACAAAGGAATTCCCAATAAACAATCATTAGGTTCTTTTGATTCTGCACTTGAAGCAATTTCTAATTTTGTAACCAATAACCGAAAAGGAAATGACTTAATTCATTCCCTAGAGAATTTATCATTTCAACTGAGAGAGATTATTAGTGAATTACCTCCAGAAGAAAAAAAAGATTTATCGATTGCGGAAAAAGATAATTCTAATTTTTCATTAGAGAATGTTTTGTATGATGTCCTTCGCTTTATTACCAGCAGGAAAGAAATAAATATTATTGAAGCAAGTGTAGCAGAAGATTTACCAGTCAGTTTAATAGGTAATGCATTAGACCTAAAACGAGTCATTGTTGGATTGGCTACAAATATTGGTAAATTATACTCCAGCTTAGGATTAAAAATTCACTTATATCTAGAAGACAAAACAGACATTAAATGTAATGTAGGCATACAAGTAATTGCAATTGATGGAGAAGTTTTGAATCCTCCAGTCTCTGAAACTCTTTTGAGGATAGCAATTATAAAAAAAATTGTTGAATTGCATGATGGGACACTAGAAATGGAATCTTCAAGCACATTTGGCTCTAAAATTAAATGTAATATCCCTTTTTTACTAGATTAAGTCAAGTATGTCTAAACTAGCATAGCCCTTCTTTTTTAATTCACATCAATTTTTATACTTTCGCTTTAAATTGTGATATTCTCCCAATGAGATATTAAAAATAAGATTCAATGCCAAATATTAATGCTGCCATAACTGCTGTACATGCTTGGGTTCCTGAGGATATTTTATCCAATAAGGATTTGGAAAAAATGGTAGATACAAATGATGAATGGATCCGTACAAGAACTGGAATAGAAGAAAGAAGAATTCTAAAAGGTGAGGGTTTAGCTACTTCAGATATGGCTGTTGAAGCTGTAGGACAGTTGTTAGAGAAAAAAGGCATCGCTAAAGAAGAAATTGAACTAGTCATCTTCGCAACAGTAACTCCTGATACCACAATGCCTGACACGGCAAATACCCTCTGTACCAAGTTAGGATTAACCAATGCTTATGGTTTTGATTTAAATGCTGCTTGTTCTGGCTTTATTTATGCTATTACAGTAGGGAATCAGTTTATTAAATCGGGGACGCACAAGAAAGTAATCGTAGTCGGTGGAGACAAAATGTCTTCAATTATTGATTATGAAGACAGAGCGACTTGTATCATATTTGGTGATGGTTGTGGTGCAGTTTTATTAGAACCAACGATAGAATCAGTAGGAGTACAAGATTCTATTTTAAAAGGTGATGGAGTAGGAAGAGAATTCTTATACATTACATCAGGAGGTTCTAAAGTGCCTAATACAGTTGAAACCATTAAGAATAAAGACAATTTTGTTCGTCAAAATGGAGCACCTGTTTTTAAAGCTGCAGTCAAAGGAATGTCTAATGTAGTAAGTGAACTCCTAGAGAAAAATAATCTAGGAATTGATGATATTTCTTGGCTAATACCCCATCAAGCGAATAAAAGAATAATAACATCAGTTGCAAATTCATTGAAGTTTCCAATGGAAAAAGTAACAATGAATATCCATAAATATGGAAACACAACTGCTGCAACTATACCTCTATGTATGTGGGAATGGGAAGATCAATTTAAAAAAGGTGATTACATTATTCTGACCGCTTTTGGAGGAGGATTTACTTGGGGAGCAGTCCTCATAAAATGGGCATATTAAAAGTTACGCCTAGGATATTTCTTTGAAGGTTTTAGATTGTTTACCTTTGTGACTAATACAGTCCATCTGTCAAAATAAAATAAATAAATACTACAATGATTAGTACTTCAGATATAAGAAACGGTTTATGTATCAATTACAATAATGATGTATATAAAGTAATAGAATTTTTACATGTAAAACCAGGGAAAGGACCAGCTTTTGTTAGAACTAAATTGAAGAGCTTGACCAATGGTAAAGTAGTAGATAATACTTGGGCTGCAGGACATAAAATAGATGATGTAAGAATTGAAAGGAGAAAACAGCAATTCTTGTATAAAGATGATATGGGTTATCATTTTATGGATAACGAAAGTTATGAACAAGCAATGATCAATGAAAAATTGATTGACAATCCTAAATTATTAAAAGAGGGAATGACTGTTGATATTCTATTTGATTCTGCTAAAAATCTTGCACTCACAATGGAATTGCCTCAATATATGATAATGGAAGTTACATATACTGAACCAGGAATTAAAGGGGATACAGCAACAAATTCCACTAAACCAGCTACTGTTGAAACAGGAGCAGAAATAAGAGTACCTTTATTTATTAATGAAGGAGATAAAATTAAAATTGATACTCGGGATGCTAGTTATGTAGAACGAGCTAAATAAGAAATAGGATATACCTTATTTTATTAAATCAACCAACCAAACCAGTATATTATGGAGTTTAAGGATGTTCAAGAACTCATAAAACTGTTAAATAAATCTAACCTTTCTGAATTTATAATGCAGGAAGGTGATTTTAAGTTAACAATTCGGACTAAAAATTACGAAAAAGGAAAAAGGAAAGCTTCTGAACCGCATGTAGTATCTGTGTCACAACCTCAAGTTGTACCCGTTCAACATATACCTGCTGTTCAACAAGTAGCTGCTCCTCCAAAAAATCAGGAACCAATACCTAATGTTGGTAAAGCAGAAAAGAAAGAAGAATCTAAACCAGATACTTCTAATCTTTTAGAATTGAAATCACCGATTGTAGGTACATTTTATCGATCCGCTGCTCCTGAGAAACCAGCTTATGTAAAAGTAGGTGATTCCATAGCTAAAGGTGATGTGGTTTGTATCGTAGAAGCAATGAAATTATTTAATGAAATTGAGTCTGAAATTACAGGTAAAATCGTTAAAGTTTTAATTGAAGATGCAGCTCCTGTTGAATACGATCAAGTTTTATTCCTTGTAGATCCTAACGGATAAAAAAGAATAAGGAATACTAGATTTTCATCTTTCAAACCATATAAAATCAACCAATGTTCAGCAAAATATTAATAGCGAATAGGGGAGAAATTGCATTGCGTATCATTCGTACTTGTAAAGAAATGGGTATTAAATCTGTTGCAGTATATTCAACAGCAGACAAAGACAGTTTACATGTTCGTTTTGCAGATGAAGCCGTTTGTATTGGACCAGCATCTTCTACTGAATCATATCTTTCTATTCCAAAAATAATGGCAGCCGTTGAAATTACCAACGCAGATGCAATACATCCAGGTTATGGATTCTTAGCAGAAAATGCAGACTTTGCAGAAGTTTGTACAGAATATGGAATTAAATTTATAGGTCCTTCTCCCCAGATGATCCGAAAAATGGGGGACAAAGTAACTGCTAAAGAGACTATGATTAAAGCAGGTGTACCTGTTGTTCCTGGTTCTGATGGATTACTAAAAGATGTCAAAGAAGGACTTAAAATTGCTAAAAAAATTAAATACCCAGTTATCCTTAAAGCAACCGCAGGAGGTGGTGGAAAAGGAATGCGTATTGTAAATAAACCAGAAGAATTTGAAGACCAATGGAACATGGCCAGAAATGAAGCAAAAGCTTCTTTTGGTAATGATGGTATGTATATAGAGAAATTTGTTGTAGAGCCAAGACATATAGAAGTCCAAATTATTGGTGAT
>JAHDFV010000443.1 GCA_020627985.1 Saprospiraceae bacterium | reverse complement strand
AGGACTTTTGGCTTTCTACAGTAAGAAATCCATCATATTCTTTTAACGTAGAATTATAATAAGGAAAAAATGTAGAACCACTTTCTTGACATTCTATAAAATTTACATTCTCTTGAATGATGTTAGGCCAATTTGATAAGTTGAGGCAAGTGCCTACATTTCCATTTGGCCCATAGGTTCTTGCACCTGTTACAAATTCCCAGTAGTTATTTATTTTATCAAATTGATTAAATCCATCCTTATATCCATCCCTTATATTTCTTACATCTCCCCAAGTGGTACAGAACAATACTCCAAAAACAGATTTAGCACATGACCAATCAAAATCATACCAAGGCTTCTGATCATACCAATTTCGGTATTCTTCGTACTTAGAATTGTAATGGCCCTTATTATCCTCATAATCTAATTGAGCTTCATCAAATAACTTATGCGCAGAAAATGTATCAAAATCATCCGGTGAATTTTGAGCAGAATAAAACAAATTAAATGCACTTGTCAGCGCTTCTGGATCTTCAATACTATTTCCATAAAATAATAACTTTCTTTCGTTTGTTATACTTTCGGTAATATTTAAAGCATCACTTCCAATATACAATTCACTTACTGCCTGTGGAGCGATATTGTCTATGACTAGCGGAGTCGCAATAGACGAAACAACTGAACATCCTTCTTGAGCATATTGCGGAATATTAATAAACCCAACCGTACTTAGAATATCAACAACGGCAACCTCCTCTTCGATTTCATAGGCTAATCCAGCAACTAAATTTTCACAGGTAATTCTTACAAAAGTCTCTAGGTCTTCTCTTTTGTCCTCTGTATTAGAATTATTCGAGTTATTGACATTCGTCACATACTCTGCTAACAAAGAGCCTCCATGTGGCGAATCAAAAGTGATCATCCCATTCAGGTTTTCATGATAATCATCTTCAGTGAGCATCCGCAATAAAATACCACCAAGACTATGACCTATTCCAAAACAATCATCAATGTTTGAAGGGTGAATTAATTCGTCTACAACAATCCAATCGTTTTCTATAATCCCACTCAGAGCTTGTTTTGCAGTTAAAAGATGCGTTTGAAATGGAGAATAAGCTGGAAGGATTTCTTTAACCTTAAATTTTTCTCGAGCATAAAAAGCTGCCTTAGCCCAAGATGTATTACTTCCATTCATTCCATGAATCCAAGTCACCACTTTATCATATTGACCTAAAGGATCATCATTATTGTTATTGGGTGGATTAAAATTTCCTCCTTCAGGATACGTGATAAAATTTAAAGGCCCATTGGAATAGCCAGATTTGTAATCTTGTAAAGGCAAAGTACAGTCTATTTGAGCATATGCATTTAGGCTCAAACCGATAATAATATAAAGTGTAATGATATTTTTCATGATAATAGAATTTATTGATTTGAGAAATAAAACCTTCTAGTGCTTTGTACGTTTTTAGTTTTGATTCTGACTACATACAAACCATTGACTTCTAATAAGGCACCGATATTTAAGACATATTTGGTTCCAAGTTTTTCGACTTTCGTCGAATGAATCAAGTTCCCATTTAAGGAAAGTAATTCGAGAATAGCTTTTTCGTCGATTAAATTTTCCGGTATCGAAATATTCAATATATACCCATTTAACGGATTTGGGAAAACAGTAATCTCGTCATTACCGCCGATCAGAGTACGCTCTTGTATTTCTTCTTTAGCGAATTGTGGACTATTAAAATTGTTGTAATAAATTTCTTTAATTTCTTTTGCACAAAGACCATTAAACAACTCAATCCTTGATTGTTCAATTATATTAGTTAAAAAAGAATGTCCGTCTAGTTCATTCGAAAAAACAACTTCTTTTAAATATTCTATTCCTGGATCTAAAGTTGATATCATTCCTGGTCGTGCAGGTCTTTGTCCTTCTGAAAACACTACTTCGATAATTTTCTTTGGTGTATTTGCATCCCATATCATATACTTATTATCCTTATTAATTTGAACTACATTTTTACTTGGCGTTGTATAAGGTGTATTGTTTTTAGATAACCTATCTTCAATATCATCTGGAAAAACAAGTGTCGATTTAAAACCATTTACTTTAATGTCAGCATTCCGTCTTTCATAAAACTTTGCACTTTCCTTTGTTCCAGGATAATATTTATCAAGCAAATAATTACCATTAGCATCCTCCTTGAATGTACTAAACCCTGTTTCATCGGTCAAAAATCTCGTAGCTAAACCTTCCCATTTTCTATAAGTATTACTAGCATCCGTAACAGTCATTTGAAAACAAGGCATGTCATTTTCATTGAAGTAATACTTGTGATTTTTACTTACAGAGACTACATTTAACGAGGGCATATCATGTGGATGAACATCTCCTATATCTGTTCCTGTCGGTAATAAAATTCTAGAAACTTCGTAGGTGTCGAATGAAATTTCATCAAAAGAGGTATTCTGAGCATTGGTCCAAGAATAGATGGATATACTTAAAAACAGCAAAAAAATAAATCTTGTCATGATTAAAAAGTTTAAAGTGAATAA
>JAHDFV010000442.1 GCA_020627985.1 Saprospiraceae bacterium | reverse complement strand
AGCTTAGGAATAATCCCAAGCTATTTTCAACTTACACAGTTTATGATATACTGCCTTTATAAAAAAAGGAGTATCAATTGATACTCCTTTTTTTATTAATTATGAATATTATTTATCCTTTACTATTTACCCAATCATTCATAAATTCTTCTAAAACATCTAAAGGCAATGCACCATTGGTTAATACAACTTCATGAAATTCTTTAATATCAAATTTATCGCCTAATTTCTCTTTTGCTTCTTCTCGTAATTCTAATATTTTAATCATTCCAATTTTATAAGCTGTTGCTTGTCCAGGCATTACAATATGACGTTCAACCATCTTTACACAATCTTCAATTGGGTTGGGTGTATTGGACGAATAATAATCTATAGATTGTTGTCTTGTCCATTTTTTAGCATGAATTCCAGTATCCACAACTAATCGGCAAGCTCTCCATAATTCCATCGCTAAGCGACCGAAATCTGAATAAGGATCTTTATAAAAACCTATTTCTTTAGGAAGGAATTCTGAATATAAACCCCAACCTTCGATATAGGCCGTATAGTCTCCCCCGAATCTTCTAAATTTTGGCATTCCTTCCATTTCTTGTGCAATTGATAATTGCATGTGGTGACCAGGAATGGCTTCGTGATAAGCTAATGCTTCCATTTGATATTTCGGCATAGATTTCATATCGTAAGTATTGGCATAATATATACCAGGTCTAGAACCATCAGGAGCTGGATCTTGATAAAATGCTTTACCTGCAGATTTTTCTCTAAAGGGTTCAACCGCTTTTACTATTAAATCTGCCTTGGGTTTCGTAATAAATAATTCATCTAATTTCACACGCATGCCATCAATTATTTCATTGGCACGATCCATATATGCTTTTTTACCTTCAGGAGTATTAGGATATTGAAATTGAGGATCATCTCTCATGAATGTAAAAAATTCATCCCGTGTTCCTGAAAATCCAACCTTTTTCATAATCTCTCCCATCTCAGCATGAATTCTTTCTACTTCTTTAAGACCCAATGAGTGAATTTCATCTGCTGTCATATTGGTTGTTGTAATATTTTTTAATCTATGATTAAAATATTCAGCACCATTTTTAAATTTCCATACGCCATCATCTGTTGTTGAACGTTCTTTTTGTTCCGAAACAAATTGAATTAATTTTTCGTAACCAGGTTTAACATGGAGCATTAATCTTTTCTCACAACCTAATAATAAACTCTCTTTATTTTGCGGTTTAACATCTTTTAATGCATTCACTTTCTTTTTAAAATCAGCATATAAAGTGCTTTCTCCATCTCCTGCAAATGGCTTACCTTTTAATATGTTTTTACAGTCCGAAATAATATAATCATAAACAAATGTAGGCGGTAAAACTCCATCCCTTTCATTTCTTTCTAACTGACCAATTAACCCTTTCATTCTTTGATCTACTCCTTCTAATCTTCTCAAATAAGCTAAAGCATCATCATAATCAGAAATTCTATGGATATTAATTAAGAATGAAGGAATATTAGAATGTACCCCAAACATTTGATTAACCGGATATTCATAATTTCTCCATTTATAATCATCAATTTCTGTTTGACACATTAGTTCAAAAAGCCTATGACTTACTTTAGAATCCTTATCTAATTTATTAAAATCAACACTATCTTTTAACTGTACTAAAAGATCTTTATAAAATAAATGATCTTCTTTTAAAGCTGCTTCTGAAATTTCATCCCATTTCCCATATGCTTTTTTGTCTTTAATCCCTAAATAAGACATCCACATTGGACTTCTTTTTACGGCTTGATCAAATTTATTATCAAAAAATTGATTGGCTTTTTTACTTTCTGCAATTACAATATCTGCAGAAAAATCATCATTGTTTAAATTATTATCTATGGGTGCTCTTTGTTCGCAAGCCCAAATGAAAATAAAAGGTAAGAAGTAAAATATTTTCTTCATGATTTAACGGTTTTGTCATTCTATGTAAAGATAATAAAATAAATAGGCATCATATTTAACAAACTAGAATTAAGATAGAAAATCACTTTTTATCGAATTAAACTGAAATTCAGTCTAGTTTTTGTGATGATTCTAGGAAAGATTAAATACATTTAAACATTAAGATCAAATGAAAATGGAAGGCAAACTTGAAAAAATAAAATTACATTTTTTAAAAAGTCTTTTAACGTACCCTACTACTTTTGAGTTCATAACTAAAAAAAGATTATGGACTGGTATTTTCGAATACCCTTGGTTATCAAAAATTCTTTTTGTTGTTGGTTTGATATTACTCGTATTTATTTATCAAATTACAAGTGTTATTATTAATAAAGATATTGTTCAAAATCTTTTTAATGGTAATGTATTGGACACTATTTTCTCCTTTCAAGGTATCTTCAAATACATCGCATTCATTTTGATGGAAGTTATTATTTTTCATTTTACAAGAAGGACTTTACATATCATAACTAGCAATGAAGTTGATCATGCTTTTTCTTCATTTATTAAGGCAGAAAAGAGAATGATTTCTGTTACGATACGATGTTT
>JAHDFV010000441.1 GCA_020627985.1 Saprospiraceae bacterium | reverse complement strand
GTTAATAACAGTTGGGGATTACTAACGCTGATTCCTGTGTATTTTATTTACGTTTTGATTCGAAAAAAAAATAGCGATAGCTCTGCTGAGGAATTATCGACTTAATTTTCATTAATTATCTTGAGCTAACTTGTAAATAGAACTACCTTTGTAATGCCTTAAATTATTGTAAATGACATTATCTGAAATCAAGAATGCATTAAAAGACCTAAAAGAGATTTCATTTAAACTGCCCGATGGCAGCCTTGTCCCAAGACATTTCCATGTAACGGAAGTAGGAAAAGTTTCTAAACACTTTATAGATTGTGGTGGCACGGTGCGCAAAGAAGAAGTGGTTAATTTCCAACTTTGGAATGCTGATGACTACGATCATAGATTACATCCTGAAAAACTGGTTCATATAATAGAACTTTCAGAGAAAACGCTAGGCATCAAAGACCTCATGATCGAAGTGGAGTATCAGGGCGAAACCATCAGCAAGTTTGGTCTAGACTTTGATGGAACACATTTTTTATTGACAACGAAATACACCGATTGTTTAGCTAGAGATAAGTGTAATATACCTACAGCTCAATCAACTTCATCGGAAGGTATGATCAGCATAGATTCTCTTTCTTGCTCTCCAGATAGTGGATGTTGCTAAGTGTAAAAGCTAAAATTCAAAACATTAATCATTTCTTTTTAGTTTGCCAGAAAGTGACATTACTTGAAGTTCGAGACGCTTTAACTCTCTTAGAATGGCATATTTATCCATTTGCATCCACGCATAAAGTTTGAGTAAACCAATATTTATGAGCAAAGCCAAACTCACTACACCCCATTTAATAAGGTCTACTTCTGCTGAAGCATTAAAAAACCGAAAACCACTATATACGAGCATAGCAAAGAACAAAAGTATTACCATATTGATGAGAATATTGATCCAGCCATTTTTGCCTTTAAATAGTCCGAATAACATTTCAACAATATTTTGCTCTTCTAGCGCATCATAAAATTTAGCTTCTTCTTGACTAAGGGTTTCCTTGATCAATCGATCTATTTCTTCTATTTCATTCTTCATGTTTGAATAATTTGATTTTATCTTTTAAATGTTCTCTGGCTGCAAACAAACGAGATTTTACCGTTCCTTTAGGAATCCCTAATAAACCAGCAATTTCTTGAATTGAATACTGCTCGAGATAAAACAATCGTATTACGTCCTGTTTAGCTTTTGGTAATTTTTGAATGGTTTGGAGTAATAATCGATGGGAGCGTTGTTTATTTTCCACGGGAGAATCCTCAACTTTATCGCCGATGGTGGTCCCGTCAAATGAAGTCTCCATTTTCCTTTTATTGTAGGCATTGATGGATTTGGTATATACAATCCGAAGTGCCCATGATTTAAAATGATCTTTATTTTTTAGTGTATTTAAGTTACGGATTATGCTGATCCATGAATCCTGAGCCACGTCCTTAGAAAGCGATTTATCTTTTAATATCCAATATGCCTTTTCACAAAAGGTGAGATGCCACTTTTTAACCAAGCTTCTCAAAGCATTCTCATCACCGGATAAATAGCGATCTATTAATAAATTATCGTTTGGATCCTTCTCTGTCATAAATTGACCATTCGTATCATAGACCAGAAAAAAAGTATAAGGTTCATTTATTTATTAATAATTAATCTTTCATGAAATTTAAAAGATAAGGCTTAGAATTTATGCCTTTAATAAAACCAATAGTTTTTAATGGCAAACCGATAACTATTGGTCTTATAGAAATTAATGTATAATTTAAGTAAAAATTAAAAATGGAAATCAGAGCGTTAAATACTGTAGATGTAAATGAGATCATCGATACTTTTCTATTAGCGTTTAATGATTACTATATAAAAATGCCCCAAGACAAACAATACTATAAAGATCGATGGGCATCTGCAAATGTAGATTTTTCACATTCATTCGGAATGTTTGATTCCAATAAGTTGGTCGGATTTATAATTAACGCTATCGATACACGATTCGGGATCAAGATGGCTTACAATACGGGAACAGGAGTAATCCCAAACTATCGAAATCAACGCATTGTTAAGTCAATTTACGAAGTGGCCATTCCAAAATTAAGAGAAACAGGAATAATCAAAAGCACATTAGAAGTCATCACAAAAAATGAAAAAGCCATAAAAGCATATGAACGTGTAGGTTTCAAGGTCATTAAAGAATATTTATGTTTTCAAGGAAATATAAAGAGTAGGGATTCCCAAAATTATACCATCAATGAAATTACTGTAAACAAGATTAATTGGAATTCGATCATTAATCAAGAAATGTACTCTTGGGATTTTCAAAAAGAAACCATATTGAAAAGGGAGTATACATTGTGCCAAGTTAAAAAGGATGGTCGAGTAGAGTCTTACTTTATCTTGAATACAAAACAGAAATACGTGGCTCAATTTGAAGTCTTAATCAACCAAGAAATTGCTTGGAAAAATGTTTTTGCAGCAATGAAACAAAAATCAAATGAAGTGAAAATAATTAATGTAGATAAGCGATTGGAGAAGAAGATAAAACACAT
>JAHDFV010000057.1 GCA_020627985.1 Saprospiraceae bacterium | reverse complement strand
AAGCGTTTATCTTTCATGAAATTTGCTACTGCAGCATGTGTATTTTTACTTGTCGGTTTTTTTCTTTTTAATCCATTTGGTGATTTAATCGACTTGTACGAAACTCAATTGGCTCAAAAAGAAAGTTTACAACTTCCTGATGGTTCAGAAGTTATACTGAATCAAAAAAGTCAATTAAGTTATCATAAAAAAGAATGGGAAGAAAATAGGATTGTTGAATTAGAGGGGGAAGCTTTTTTTAAAGTTAACAAAGGAAGTCGTTTTAAAGTTGAAACAGCGAATGGTACAGTACAAGTTTTAGGTACGAGTTTTAATGTTCAATCAAGAGAAGATTATTTTGAAGTAAGTTGTCATACAGGAAAAGTAGAAGTAAATGCAAACCTGACTAAAAATAAAGTTCATTTAAATCCAGGAGATAAAATAATAGAACATAATAATAGTTTTAATACTTTTAATTTTACCCCAGATGGCAAAGCGTATTGGGAAAAAGGAGTATCAGATTTTAAGAATTGCCCACTTAATATTGTAATAGCTCAATTAGAGTTTTTATTTGAAATTAAAATTAATTCTGCGAATATAAATTCAGAGAAAAATTTTACGGGATCATTTATTCATAAAGATTTAGATACAGCCTTAAAAATGGTTTTTGAACCCATGGGAATTCAATATCATGTTAACGGCAATGTTGTTGAACTTAGCGAATAATGACTAAAACATTTTATATTTTATGCTTCTGTTTTATTTCTAGTTGGACTTTTGCCCAGCAAGAAATATTTATTAATATAGAGATAGTAAATGAATCGTTAATTCAAGTTTTTGATCAAGTTGAAAGGGATCATGAAATATCTTTTTCGTATAATAATGAATTAATAAAAGATATTGTAGTAAATGGAATTTTTGTAAAAACACCTTTGAAAGAATTTTTGACAGAGATTTTAAAATTTGAAAAAATAAAATTTGAAGTAGTAGAAGAAAAATATATTTTAATCTCTCCTGATTTAAATAAAAAATTAGCCACTCTTGCACCACCCACTATTTCTGTTTGTGGTATTGTAAAAGATGAGTTAACTCTAGAAGCTATTTACTTTGCAAATGCTTACATTAAAAATACAACCATTGGAACATCTTGTGAGGTAGATGGATCATTTAAATTGAAAGGCTCTTTTACTGAAAAGGATACGCTTGTAATTAGTTATGTTGGTTATCAAACTCAAGAAATGCTTGTTAAAGCATTCAGGAATAAACCTTGCCGATCTATCACTTTAATTTTAAATGATTATCAAACACCTGTAGTTAAAGTTATGGGTTATATAATGGATGGGGTGTATTTGGGAAATGATGCCAATGAAGTAAAAATTCAGCCAGATAATATAAATCAATTACCAGGACAAGTTGAACCAGATATTATGCAGTCCATCCAATTATTACCAGGAGTAATTAGTCCAGATGAGTCAGCTTCTAAGATTCATATTCGAGGTGGAACACCCGATCAGAATTTAGTGTTATGGGATAATATACCCGTCTATCATACAGGTCATTTTTTTGGATCTATTTCTGCCTTTAATCCATATATTGTTGATGAAGTGAACGTTTGGCGAGGGGCTTTTGGCGTTGAATATGGTGGTAGAGTTTCTGGTGTTGTGGATATACAAAGTAATAATAAAATACCTGAGAAAATAAATTTGGGAGTAGGGATGAATTTAACACATGGACATGCTTTCGCTAAGATTCCAATCTGGAAAGAAAAATCTGCTTTCATTTTATCTTATCGAAGGTCATTTACTGACTTTTGGGAAACGCCTACATTTAGCAAATTAAAAAATAAAGTTTTTCAAGGAACAAAAATTGAAGATGGTGAAGCAGATGATAATGATTTAATTGAATTAAAAAATAAATTTAAATTCTATGATGCGAATGCAAAATGGATTTTAAAACCTACGGCTACTGATGAAATTCAAGTTAGTTTTTTTACAGGAAAAAATTCATTGGAATATAGTTTAGAAGATATAGAAGATGAATTGGATACTAGTGATGAATTAGATTTAGATAATTGGGGAATTAGTGCAAATTGGGAAAAAAAATGGAACAATAAATTATCTACAAAAATAAATAGCACTTATTCTGATTTCATTTATAATTACCAATATATAAATCAACAAGATTCTCTGACTCTACCTATAGAAGATATTAATAAATCAAATAGTGTAATTGATTATAGAATTAGATTAGAAGGAAGATATTTATTGAATGATCAACATTCTTTAATGGGGGGATATCATTTTACATCACAAGAAGTGGGATACAATATTTCTGAAAAACTTTTATTTGAAGAAAATATTTCTGAAGAAAATAATAGTAGTGGAAAAACCCAAAGCCTTTTTTTAGATTACGCTTTTCAAAATAAAAAGTGGTTATTAAATGGAGGTCTTCGCTATAATTATTTTGATCTAAATGCAGGACATTTTTTTGAGCCAAGATTCTCGATTCAATGGCAACCAAAACTCGCTCTTAAATTAAAATTAAATGGAGGTATCAGTCATCAATTTATTGGACAACTTGTCGATTTAGAATTAAATTCATTAGGAGTAAATAATGAAATTTGGATTTTATCTGATGAAGAAAAAGATTCTGCGATAAAGGGGCAACAATTCGCCCTAGGGTTCTTGTATAAAAAGAAAGGATGGCAAATAGATGTAGAAGGATATTTTAAAAAATTAGAAAATATTACTTCACTTTCTACTAGTTTTAATACGATGGTTTCTGATAATTTTAGTACAGGAACTTCCAATATTATTGGTGTTGATATTTTATTGAAAAAAAGATGGAAAAATTATCGCACTTGGATCAGTTATACATTAGCAAAAGCAGATTATACTTTTGAAGAGTTAAGTGAAAATTCTTTCCCAGCGTTCCATGATCAAAGACATACTTTGAGTTGGATGCACATGTATAAATGGAAAAATTTAGAGCTGTCTTTGGGTTGGAATTTTCATTCTGGTTTACCTTTTACTCCACTTGAAGATGCTGAATTGACCCAATTAGAAGATGAGGGTGAAGAATATGATGTTATAACTCCTGTTCTAAGTACAATTAACAGTGCGCGTTTGATTCCATATCATCGATTAGATTTTTCTGCTACTTATTCTTTTCCTAAAAGCAATACAAAAAGATGGGAAGGAAAAGTTGGTTTTTCTATTCAAAACATGTACAATCGTTACAATGTATTTAGTACTTCTTTTTCAGATAATATCTTAGATGAAGATGATCCATCTGAGGATGATCCTTTAGAAATTGATAAAGGTTTGTTAGAATTTACACCAAATATTCTGCTTCGGTTTGAATGGAATTGATTTTTGTATCGTCCTGAAAAAAGTTGACAGTTCACTAATTTGTTAAATGCCTATTATTTATCTTATGTTAAGTATAGCGTTGATCTATTTGTCTTGTACTGAAAAGGTTGACCGCTTAAAGTGAAGCAGTCGGATGTCAAAGGAGAAAAAATACTACTACAGTGAGTGGACAAAGAAAAAAATAGTTGATGAATATCTGAACAGTTCCCTTTCGATGAATGAATTGGCTATGTTTTATATACTTTGTTATACACCTTTGTTTTCTTACAAGTTTAATTTTTTCCTTATTATTTCTGAAGAAACGAAATATTCAGTTTCTTTAATTACCTCTAATTCTTCTAGTGACGATTCAATATTAGCTTTTTGTTTATGGACGAAATTGGTAATATCTTCAATGGAAAGAATCCATTCTCTACCAAATTTTTCAAGAATTTCTCCTCTCAATCCTAATTGAATCGCTCTTCTTTCTAATTTTTCTCCGTTATAATCGTGATCTGGATCCCACTGAATTCTTACTTCGGATTTTGCTAATTTATCTTTCCAATTTTCTTGATTACCATAAATATCTGGTAAATATGTACTATTTACTGATTCGAATAAAATTTTATCAAAATTAGACTTTGAAATTTCAATTGCTAAGATTCTTTCTTGGTTCTCTTTTTTTGCCCAGCCACTTCTATACATCATCCATAAAAAATTTGGTTTTACCCAACTCATTCTACTGTATTTGAAATTTGATCCTCCAAATTTTTGATGCTTGATTGCAAAGTCTGCAATTTTTGAATTATATGCTTGATATAAGATTAAACTGTTTTCCTTTTGTTGTGTCAAAATATGATTTCCTTTCTGTGGAAGATTCTCTTCGTATTTTGAATATTTAATAATTTCTAATTTCATTTCTTTAGTTTTTATGCTAAACCTGAATATACTTCGTTTAGTTCCAAAACTAACAATTTTTTAATTATAGTGTATAACTCTATGTTAAGGAATCCAATCTTCTAATATTTCTTTATTATTAATCTCCGATCCAATTTTCGATAATAAAAGGACAGCCTCTTTTTCGTTTTTTCTTTCTTCTATTTTCACTTAAGTATAAGCCAAAAACAACACTAAAAACGATTTGACACACCAAACTAAACTTATATACCATCTAATATAAGTAAACAAAGAAATGAAACTAATTGTAATTATACTCTTATTTTTTTTACCTTATATCAATCATTCTCAACCTTTGATTACCCTTCCAACGAGTCATCCTGTTATTAGTATCCCTATAGCAAATTTTGATGATTACAATAAGGATAAGATACTTAAGAATTTGGATGACCTCCCCAATAGTAATAATATTTTTATAACGCAATTCATTAATGTTTTTAATAATTCAGGGAGTGATGGACTCGTATATAGGAGGTATTATAAAGTCACTACTACTAAAATGAATGGAATGGTAGATGGTGAATTTCAAATAAAATATCTCTATCAATCAAAGTCTCCATTTTTTGGACATAAGGAGATAGATCCTGAAGTTGAGGTGTCTCGCTCATCTGTTACTATCATCTCTGGAAATTATAAAGATGGTGAAAAAGCAGGCATTTGGACATTCTATAATTTGCGCGGAGAACTAATTGCTCAAGGTGAATTGAAAGGAGATCGTCAGGTGGGTCAATGGTTAGAAAAAAGAAGAGAACATTTCATTAATGGATATAATAAAGAAGCATCAAAGAGTTATTATTGGGAGTCAAATTATACTCAAAAAGGATTACGAAATGGTGTATCAGTGGGTTACTTAACCCAAGCTAAACAAGGTAGAACTATTGAGATAAACTACCAAAATGGCTTAAAAAATGGTACTGAAATTAAGTATTACTCTGGTGAAAAAGTACATTTTAAAGGAGAGTATAGACTAGGAAAAAGGACTAATTTGTATCAAGTTTGGGCAGAAGATGGGACAAAAATATTAGAAACTTCATTTAAAAATGATTTGTATCATGGGCAATTCACAAAATGGACAGCGACAGGTAAATTACAATACTTTGGTCAATATATTGACGGACTTAGGGAAGGAGAATGGATAACCAATGATGTAAAAGGAAACAATCTTATTTCGAAAGGAAAATACGAGAAAGGCAAAAAAAATGGTATTTGGATTGTGAATTTCCCTGATCAAAAGCTTTATAGAAAAGAATTTTTTAAAGAAGGTCGTTGGTATGAAATTCTAACGTATACAGATTCTGGTTGTTTATATAGAAAATCAACAAAGAACAGCAATAATCGAACGACAAACGAAGAATTTGAATGTCAATAAGATCATTTTTTCAAATGCTCATCTATTCTAAATAATTTAAATATTTCTTGAAATAATTTAGAATTCCTATTCACTTCTCTTTGCCAAAAACCATAAACACATTTATTCGAAATAATAAAATAATAATTTACCCAGCTAAATCGGCATTCTTCTTTTCCGAGATCAACTCCATTTTTAACCATGCAGGCTTTGCCATTATAATTAATTTTATGAATGAGCTCTTTTAGCGTATCCATTTGTATCGAAGAATAAAATCTTGTTGTGCTATAAAATCTATCTGTTTTTAACTCTTTAAATTTTACAATAAATCTTTTTTCTTCTATTTTAATTATTTTAGTTTCAAAAACTAATATTTCATATTCATTTGCCCAAGCTGTAAATATGAATGTCAACGTGTCATTAATTTGAGAGAAAATAGAATCCCTCTCTAATTCATAAATTCTATTAGTTTTTAAATTGAATTTTTCAATATTTTCTATTACTAATTCTAAAGAGGTTGTATCTGTTTTCCAACAATTTAAATGTGAGAATTTAAATGTATCATTTTTTAATCTCAGTTCTGAAAAATTATTTATACTATAATTTAAATCATAAAATGTAGTATCAATTTGACTGGTCAGTATTTGACTAAAGACTGTAATATTAACGAATAATATAATTATGATTTTTATAATTCTCATTTGAGTATCTTATACTTACTATTTAATTAAACGAAATCAAATACTATTCTTTTAGAACCAGTAAATAAAAATTCTAGTAACACTACCCTACATTTGCATTCCATTAATCTAAAATGGAAAAAACTTGTATTAAACATTAGAAAAATAAAAGCGAACAGTGCTTTTCGAAAAAGTATCTAAACTCATTTACTCATCTTTCTCACTCAATTTTTTTTGTTGATCGATACGTTGGGTGAGTTCTTGAATTGATTTTTTATTATTGAGAATTCCTTTCCAATCATTGGCGGCTTCTTGTAATAGATTATAGCGTTGTTGTCGATCGCAATCCCATTTTAGTAAGCGTTCATTTAGTGCTTGTAAGGCTGAGAGAATGAGCAATTCTGTCGTGGTAGCATAATCTCTCATGTTCTCCCCTACTTTTGCTTTCGGATTTTCTTTTTTCCATTGTTTGGCGGTTAGACCAAATAAAATTACATTGATCATATCTACTTCACTGGCGAAATAGATCCCTTCCTTTTTTGTGCCTTTCGCTTGGCTCGGAATACTTTCTTTTATACCTTGACTCAATAAAGGGAATGTTCCTTTACTCATTAATCTAGAAATATCAAATGGTTTTCCTAAACGCTTTATTTCATCTGTTTTTAAGCGTTGAAATTCTTTGATGAAATATAGATTGAATTCTACATCAAACCAGGCTGTGAAATGTAATCCGATATCAATATGGACATATGTACCACCATATCTTCCAGCAAAACTTTGGACTCCAATAGCATTGGTATCCCCTATCCAATCTTTAAAACTGATCGTATAGTTGTTTGAACCAATCTCATTTCTAATGTTGTGGAATCCCACTACATTAAAATTTTCATTGTGATTCATCTGTTCCCAGAGTCCAAAATATTCGATAGTATTCTTTCGGTTTAAATAATTTTGGATGGCAAAACGAGGCTCACCTCTTTTACCCGTTTTAGCAATATCAGTAATACAGATATAATCTTGGTTATCTATTACCGTTGTCCGAACAGGAACACCTTTTATATCTATTTTTTTAGTTGCCATATTTGTATTAAAACTATTTGATACAAAACTACAATATCATTCATTAAGACCTTGTAATCGAAGGAATAATTTAATTTTATATTAGATGTAAATCTTATTCTGTTTTATGAAATTGTAAGGACCATCCTTTTCGCAAAGACATATATCGAATAAAAATAACAGTAAGGATGGATAGTATAATATTGCCTTCTACGTAGGGAGAAAATTGTTCTAATAATAAATAAATGATACCTCCCGCTAAGCATGCAGTCGCATAAATTTCTTTTCTGAAAATTAAGGGAATTTCATTGGTTAATACATCTCGGATCACTCCTCCAAATACAGCAGAAACGACACCCATGATTAAACATACTTCTACAGATAAATCAAAAGCTAATGTAGTTTGAATGCCTAAAATAGTGAAAAGCCCAATTCCAATGGTATCAAAAAGAAGCATGCTTTTGCGCCATTTTAAAATGGTCTTTTTAAAGAGATAAGAAACAATGAATGCAATAATTATGGCAATAAAATAGTTTCGATCGTTCAACCAGCCCACAGGGAAACGACCGATTAAAATATCTCGGATGGTTCCACCTCCTATTGCCGTAACAAATCCAATAATCAAAGAACCGACAAGGTCAAATTTCTTTTCTATGGAAGTGAGCACACCAGAAATGGCAAAAACAAATGTTCCAAATAAATCTAAAAAGTAAATCCAAGTCATCGCTTTTTTTCGTTAAGGTGAATATGTTCTTATGACAGCTTACTTTTTTGCTTGCAAATGTGAATCATCACAAAAAGGACCATTTTTAGTCAATTTACAATTGCAAAATCTCATTTTACCTGTTTTGGGTGCTTCGTATAATAATGGTTTATGTTTCGTACCATGGTGTGAACTATCACAGAAAGGTTGATTTTTACTTAAACCACATTGACAATACAAATACTTTTCACCTTTCACAACTTCGACTAATGAAGGTTCTAAACGTGTAGTATCTGCTTTGATATAGCCTTTTGATAATTCACTATTTTTATCTTTCGATTTTATAATGGGATAAAGATATGCGGCAGACCAATGTTCTTTAGGATCATTTTCTAATCCGTAATCTGCTGGGAATTTTCGAGTAAAAACGGCTGTTCCGAATAATTGGTCCCAGATCGAAAACATGTTTCCAAAATTTCCATTCGGATCACTCATACCATCTCTTTTGGTTTTGCCATGATGTGCATGATGGAAAGCAGGTGTGATGAAAATATGTTCCCAAATGTAGGTGAACGGTTGTAAGAATTTATACTTGTAAAGCAACTTGTCGTACGAAACGGTACTGTGAGAACTTACAATAATGAGTTGTTTTAAGACCAAGCCGATTGCTACGGCTTTTGCTCCTCCAAGAAAAGTGAAAAAACCCACCCACCAAATATTAGGCATAATAATATAGTATAAAAAAGCATTTCTGTAGGATACGAAAAATCCCATTTCTTCTGCTTGGTGATGGGGTCTATGAAGTTTCCAAAGGAAAGGATATTCATGTGCTGAACGGTGATACCAGTATTGTAAAAGATCATCAATGAGTAAATAAGTGATGGTCATGATTCCTAAATTCCATCCAGATAATATAGGTTGTTCTAATGGATATATTTTATGACCTAAAAATAAAACGGCAATTACAATCTGTGGTTTTATGGCTATACCTAAAACAATATATCCTCCTAATTCTTGAATCCAATCACTGGAAGTTCTTTGGGATTTATGCCAATAACCACTTAGTGTTTCAAGAATAAAAAAGAAGATTAAAATACTAATAACTAAGTAAAAGTCGATGTTGGGGATGCCGAATAAATCATGGATCATTGCCTATTTTTTAATCACTTTATGACTCAATTTAAGAATTGATCAATAGATAAAAGAAAAAGTAAGGCTTTATTTTTTGCTGTTTTGATTAATGAATTTTAATATCATTTCTTCAGACCAAAAATATTTTTTTTGGGTATGGGCAAAGCCAACATGGCCGCCATATTTTGGAGTCAATAAATGGACTTTTTTATTTTGATTTACTTCAGTATATGGATAACATTCTTTAGGGAGAAATGGGTCGTCTAGTGCATTTATGATTAATGTGGGAATCGTTATTCTTGGAATGAATTGCCTTGAACTACATTTGGTGTAATAATCTATAGCATCTTTAAATCCACCAATAGGTCCCGTAAAAATATTGTCAAAATCGAAAAGTGTTTTAACTTTTTTTAATTTCTTTTGGGTGTAAATTTCTGGGAATAGTTTTGATTTTAAAATGACTTTTTCTTTTAACGATCGAAGAAATTTTTGCTCATATATAAAATTTGATTTTTTAGAAATTTGTTGGGATGCTGAAGTTAAATGTGTAGGAGTGGATATAGCAGTTATGGAGGTTATTTTTGAGAGTATATCATACTCTTTTTGACCTCCATAGACCAAAGATAAATTGCCTCCAAGACTAAACCCAATTAAAGCTATTTCTTCATAGCGTTCTTCAAATTGATCGATAACAAATTCTAAATCATCTGTTGCGCCGCTATGATATACTCTTACCGTTTTATTCATTTCGCCACTGCATGTTCTGTAGTTGATGGCAATAATATCCCATCCTTTTTGAGAAAGTAAATTTGCAAGTCCTTGTATGTACTTTGATTGACTTGAACCTTCTAGTCCGTGGCAAAGAATAGCAGCTCTTTTTGTTGTCGTTTTGTATAGTATCTATGTCAAGGAAGTCTTCGTCGGTTGTGTTTATTCTTATTCTTTTGAATGGAGTTTTTTCTAGTTTTCTAAATAATGTAGGGTAAATAGTGTTGAGGTGACCGTTTTTTAAAAAGAAAGAATTTGGTGTGTATGTTGTATTTGTAGGCATTGTTTTTTCGAATAAAGATTAATTACTCATCTGTAATATTCTTATAAAGAAAAATAAATATGAGTAATTAAAGTAATTCATATAATGATTGTTTATAATTTAGAGATCGTGGATTTTAAATGTTCAATTTTTGTATTGAATTTCTTATTCATTTCAGTAAAATGCTCTGGGAAAAGTTTCTTCATTGCATTGTGAAAAGAAGCAGCAAAAATGGGTTGTTTTAAATTTTCTTCTTCAGTAAGTGATTCATCATATTGTGAAAAACGAGAGAGTTTTGCTCTTGCAATAACTTCAGACTTCTCAATTAATTTCTTCTCAAATATTTGCTCAATAATCTTGGTTTCTGTTGCGGTTAAATCTAAGTATAACATTTTGAGGGATGCTTCTAATTCTTTCTTTTGATCTAAATTTTGTCGCTTTGATGCCTTGTTTTTCTTCGCTTTTTCTTTTTTAATCGCTATTGGATCTACTACATTTTCTTCCTTGATCATTGTTTGAAGATAACCTGCAATATTCTCTATTTTTTTACCAATAGATAATTGATTTAAAGTATATTTTATTCCTGTTCGAATTTGTTTTTCAGGATGGGTAGCGACCCATTTTCGCACTAGACCTTTACTCACCCATTCTTCAACCATTCCATGCAATTCTGAAACTAATTCTTCATTAGATCCGCTGGGACCAGGAAAAGGAATTTCTTGAACAGTGGGTTCTTCTACAATTGTTGTACTAGTATTAGAAGAAATATAAAATTGAATTTCAGCGACTCTCCTACCCTTTTTAATCGGTTCAAATACAAATTGTATATCAGTATTTTTAGATAAATCTCTTTGGGCTTTTAATAAAACTCTTTGCCTAAAGTTACCATAAAGAGGATAGTTATCCTTAATAGATTTTTTACCATTTATATCAATCTCTTCGATTACGCCAATGATTTCTTTTAATTCTTTTAATTGAAATTTTCGTTTACCAATTTTTTGATATTGCTTCAATAATTCATAAATACGAATAGAATATGAACTCGGTAATTTTAAAATATTCCGAACATCATATGTTGTAAATTGTGATTTTAAAGATAGTAAATAAGGTTTCATATCTGGGTGAAAGGATACATTGATAAACTTGGCATCATCAGGTTCAGTATCAACTGGATTTTCTAATCCTATTATAATAGGTGTAGATAATTCCATCATTCCTTCATCTGTGTTTTTAATGACTTTAATAATTTTTCTCATGAGCTTAAAGCCGCCTGCTCTTAAACGATCATATGCATCTTTATTGCTTTCTAAACCAAAATCACGTACTAAATCACTAAGGTATATTCGATAAGAACAAAAATCTTCATCTTTCATTTTGACCATAGTCAACATTTTGGTAAAGATCCTTGTTTCCCAAATATCAAATTTATATCTAGCTTCTACTAAATCGTTAGACTTCCGAACGAGTTTTATTACGTTTCGCTCATCTTTCTTTTTTCTTTTAATGATAGAATGTTTAGCCATGATATAATGTTTTTCTAATAAATCCCTCTATCTGTTATACTTCTCACTCAATATGTTATTTTTAACCCTTCATCTGTTATAGATACCCCTCAAAGTGATACAGTATATCCCTCAATATGTTACAAATATAACTCAAAATGTTATATATATCCCTCTAAATGTTATATTAAAAACTCAATATGTTATACATAGTTCTCAATATGTTATAGTAACCGCGATAATACATTAAAAATCAGTTATTTAATAAGGCAGAAAAGATATAAAAGATATAAAAGAATATAAACAACTTAAACCCCCCCTCAATGTGTTATATTTTCTTTCATTTTTTTCAAAGGGATGCATATATGCTTTAGTAGTACTATAACAGAAAAGATTGGTTTGCAAAATACAATTTCTCACGAACCCTCAAAATGTTATAGTTAAATTGTAAATTATACCTTATCAGTAAAACTCGATATATTATAATTGACTGATAATCTGTCAATTATAATTGAATTTCTTCAGAGTGTTTTAGCTCCTTTTTTTATCCTCAAAATGTTATAGTTTCTAGTTATAACATTTTGAGGGATGCTTATATCGAGATAGGATCATTTAAAATGAAAAATATCCTTTATTTGAAACGAATAGCAACTTTCAATTTGTTTCAAAATGTATTCGTTTGATAATAAAGTGAAGGATATAAAAAAAGAGGCTGTCCTTTCTTTTCGGACAGCCTCTTTATAATTTATAAATCCTAAATAAAGTCTATTAGTTATTACCTAATATGATAGGTAAACCATCTTTACCAGAACCAATAACAACAACTTTAGCATTACTTGAATTGGCTAAATTCATTGTTGCTTCAATACCTTTTTCTTGTAAAATTTTATCTGTTAATGAAGCACTTAAAATTCTATTCGCAGCTGCCTTTCCTTCTGCATCAATTTTTTGACGTTCTGCTTCTTTCTTAGCTTTCTCAAGTCTAAACTCATATTCAAGTGATTCCTGTTCTTGACCCAGTTTTCTTTCAATGGCTTGTTTGATTGCTGTAGGTAATGTTACATCTCTAACCAAAACTGCATTTAATTGTACATGTTGTCCTTCTACTTTTCGTTTGGTTTCTTCAAAAATCTCATTTTGAATGGCATCACGTTTAGTAGAGTATAATTGTTCTGGTGTATAACGTCCCACAACACTTCTGGCAACAGCTCGAATTTCTGGTACAATTACAATATTTAAATAATCTGTTCCTTTTGTTTGATGTAATAATCCTAATTCTTCTTTTTTAGGTTGATATAATACAGATACATCTAAAGTAATTTCCAAACCATTTGAAGAAAGGACTTGCATCTTTTTTTCAAATACTTCTTGTTGCTTCGTATTATAAATATGTACATCATTCCAAGGAGCAATAATGTGGAAACCTTCATCTAAAGGTGGTTCATCTGTCACTACCCCACCTCCAAAGGTTTTAAATAAAACTCCAGCTTCACCATATCCAATAGTAACTGCAGAGTTGAAAATTATAATCATCAATAAAAATAATCCAAATAGTAAAGGGATTCCCAATTTAGGTAAACGTCCTAATTTGAATTCAGGTCTTTGGGGTCTGGGTGGTGGTGTTGGTCTTCTTCCTTCCATTTTTTAAGTTAGTTATGTTGTAATAATGAATAAAGGTACAATATATATACTATACAAATAAGTATGTAAACAGTTCTAGTGAGATGTAAGATTTACATTATTATATTTGAATTCAAAAAATATCGACGAATATGCCATTTCTTAAGAGGATAGAAATTGTGAATGAAGAAAGCTCTAAAGTATATCCTTATAATATTTCTTCATTTTATCATGGACAATTTTTAGAATTAGATGAAGCTGTAACTTTTTTTGTAGGGGAAAATGGAACTGGAAAATCAACATTGATAGAATCAATTGCAGATAATATAGGTTTTAACAAGCTAGGGGGAACACATAACCATAATTATGAAAATAAAGATGATTCCCCTTCCCTAAAATTGAGAATGGCTTGGTTACCTCGAGTGAATAATGGTATGTTTATTCGTTCAGAAAGCTTCTACAGTTTTACCTCACATCTTGATGAAATTGGTAGCAGTTTTGGTCAAACAAAAGAATTTGAAGATAAATTGATGAATCAAAGATCTCATGGAGAAGCTTTCATTTCTTTATTAAGTAGTTTGCGTCCCTATAAAAATTCTATATATTTATTAGACGAACCAGAATCTGCTTTATCTCCTAGAAGGCAATTATCACTTTTAGCCATAATACATAATTTAGTCAAATCAGGTAAATGTCAATTTATTATTGCCACCCACTCCCCTATTATATTATCTTATCCTGATGCTTCAATTTTTGAAATAATAGATGACGAAATATTATCTAAAAATTACAAAGATTTAGATCATGTTAAATTTACCAATCAATTTTTGAATAACCCTGAATTATTCTTAAAGCACTTGCTAGTTTAGTATATACAGCTTTTACATTAAATACATTATTTAATGTAAAAGCTGTATAAAATGCATTTCGAACACTCTTTTTCGCACGTTAATATAAGCTGTTTTAAGGGCCTGAAATTTCAAAACAACACCAAGTGTCCAAACAGTGATGTTCTTCCGTTAAAGGAGTTCCAAGAGCCTTTGGAAGTGTGTTAGACTCGTTTGTATGAAGGAAACATAGTGCTATGTAATAAGAGAAGAGATTAAAGTAATGCATTAAAAACTGTATTTAATTTATTTACATTAAATACAGCTTTTAATGTAAAAAATGTAAATAATAAAAATAATGTATTTGTATTATTAGCTATATATACTATATTTGCAACATAAACTATATTTACAGCTTTTAATGCTTGATTTATAAATGTGGGCAAGAATAGATGTTTTAATAAAACATAGCAAAAGCTGAAAATACAGCTTTTAAGGTAAATAAAATAAATATAACATATTGATAATGAGTGCAAGAATTATATCAGTTGCAAATAGAAAAGGTGGGGTAGGGAAGACTACTTTAACAATTATTTTAGCTACAGCCTTGGCGAAAGAGAAGAAAAAGAAAGTCCTTTTATTGGATTGTGATAACCAAAGAAGTGCTTTCGATTATTCCAATATACAAAAACAAGTGTATGATGAATCGCCTCCTTATGAAATTAGAACATTACATCCAAAGTATATTTATGATGAATTAAGGTTTAATAAAGATAAATATGATGTTATTTTTATTGATATCCCTCGAATGACAGATGATAGTAAAGATAGTTCAGTTATACAAGTATTGACTTGTTGTGATACAGTTTTGATCCCTGTAGTCGCAGGAAACCTAGAAGCATTGAGTACAAGGGATTTTGTGAAAACATTGAAAGGAATAGAAGAATTTAAAAAAGAAAGGAACATACAATTCAATTATTTAGGCTTTTTGAATAAAAGAAATAGAAGAAAAGAAAATGAAGAGGCAATTGAATTTATGAAAGCAGAAGGTGTTTCAATGATGAACAATTCACTAAGTGATGTAAAGTTATTTACAACTCCTTCTGTGTATGAAAGTATATTAGATTCGAAAGAAGGTAAAGAAAGATTTAAACCCTTTTTTAAAGAATTTTTGAAAACTTGTAAAATTAAATAGTAATGGCTAAAAGGAAAAAACCCGTAAGTATTTTTAATCTTCCTAAGGAAGAAGTAATGAAAGCAAGTTCTGAAATCATTACAAATACCAATAAAGAAAATTCTGTTTCTGAAACTAGTATAGAAAAAAAAGAACAACTTAAACCCAAAGCAACAAAAACCAAAAAGAAAACAACTCAAAGCAAGGTTAAAACGCT
Organism: Saprospiraceae bacterium; assembly: GCA_020627985.1. Lineage (GTDB taxonomy): Bacteria > Bacteroidota > Bacteroidia > Chitinophagales > Saprospiraceae > JAHDCE01. The sequence goes on along the minus strand of JAHDFV010000057.1, from coordinate 564 downwards.
TAAAGCTTTAGAAAAAGATCAATCCAATTTGAAAAGAAAATTTCTGTACGTTGATGAAATACATCACCAAAAGGCTAAGGTGAATGCAGCAATAAGAGGCATGAAATTACAAGACTATATTGCTTGGTTAATTGAGAATGATAAAAGCTAGTTTTTCTTTTGCGATAGGTATGTCACAAAATTGCTTTAACATTTAGTCATACATGAATTGGACAAATCTTTTATGAAATTTTACCACATCTAAATCAAATTTTGTCTTTATTATATTAATAAAGACAGCGTATTTTGTTATTTATCAATGGCTATTGATGAATAATCGTATGCTTTTCTTCAAATAAATATCAATTTACTTTCTACTTTATTCCATTATTCTTATGATTTTATAAGATCTATTGTTATTATTGTATAGGCTATACTTGTGTTAAAGGAATATTAAAAGGTTTATTTCTGATGTCACAATGCCAAATAATGAATTTCTAAATCAACGCTAAACACATTTTACTATAATTTTTTTTATTATTTCCATTGGTTAGTTATTGCCAATCAGAAATAAATGAGTTGAAT
>JAHDFV010000440.1 GCA_020627985.1 Saprospiraceae bacterium | reverse complement strand
AAATTACCACTTTTACCTTCTGGAAATTATATATTAAAATTATCAAATTCTGTTGATCATTACATTCAAAAACTTATGGTTCATTAAATGATTTCTTTTAAAATAAAATTTAAACAACTATATTAGAAATCAAGTCAATAGATAAATAAAATATCCTGATCATTCAAACAATGAAAATCAAATTAAAAAAACAATGTTTTTTTATCTTTCTTTTTTTCCCACTCTTCCTTTGGGGACAAGGAGCTATTCCGCCGACAGGAGGAACGGCTACAGGGACAACTGTTGGACAAAGTAATGATTGTACGATCAGATCAACAGAAGATTATTACTATGAATTTACTCCTATTGCCAATGAATGTGGGAATTTTGACTACACAATTTCTTTATGCAATACCACTTCTGGTTGGGATTCATATATGTATCTGTATGAAACCAATCTCTGTAATGGAGCTAATTTAGTTAGTGATAATGATGATAATTGCGGTTTACTTTCTGAAATTTCATATTCATTCACGCCAGGGCTTACGTATTATATTTTATTAGAAGGATTCAATGCTCCTGGCGCATATCAATTGGATGTTTTTCCGACTTCTAGTCCTCCCGTTTTATCTGGCGATTATTATTTATTAGGTGATGCATCAGCTCAAGTAGCGGATGATTGTTATATTTTAACTCAAGACAATTCCACACAAACTTCTTGTATTTGGGGTAATTCAACTTTCAATTTTGCTCAGGCTTTTTCTACTGAATTTACGATTAATTTGGGTAGTAATGATGGAGGTGCAGATGGCATGGCATTGGTTTTCCATAATGATCCAAATGGAAATTGTGCATGTGGGACAGGTGGAGAAAGTTTAGCATATGGCGGTTCGAATGCGATCAATAATTCATTGATCTTTGAAATTGATACCTATATCAATACAGAGGATAGAGATGATTTTTCGTTTCCTTGTATTTCAGGTACTTGTTCAGATCCAGATCATTCGGCGATACATATCAATGGTGTATGGCAAAATCCTGTTTTCGACGCAGAACCTTTAATGGATGGAGCAATAGAATATGATATAGAAAATGGAATGGATCATCTTTTATTGGTTTCTTGGGATGGAACCAGTATTAATTTTTCGATTACGAATATGAGTCAGACACAAACTTATGTGAGTTTATCTTATGCTTTTGATCCGCTTACTTTATTTGGTACGAACACTCCCCTTTTTGGTTTTACTGGTTCTACGGGTTTATTTACTAATGAGCAACGTATTTGTTTTCCTGAAACTTGTACAAGTCTACTTCAATTTATTAAAAAGTAATTTTATGATTGATTTTAAAAATCAAATATTTATTTTTTATACAATGTTCTAAATTTCCGAACATTTATAAAGAATTTAATGATCCCAACAAATAAAATAATAAAACCAAAAATAAATAAAGTTTAAGGGATATAATCCGAATCATTTAATATTTCAATTTTTAGAATGGTTAATCCAGCAATGAAAAAATAAAGTGCTGTTCTAAAAAAGCCAACAAGGTTCTAATATTGGCTAATTTAGTTCGATCTAAAGCTAATTTATCTCGAAGAGACATTTCTAAAGCTACTATTTTTTCTTTTTTCTTAGCCATTCAATTACTAATCTTCTATGTACTGATATTCTAGGCAACAATAATAGTTGTAATAACTATATTTTAATCTGGATTCATTTATTCGAAAAATATTTCGAGTCGATCTTTTATAGAAATCTAAGGAAATATTTAGATTAGGATATAGATTCATATAATATTTCATAAGTATTATTCACATTATTCCAATTTTTATACACACAATTTTTAACTATAATAAACAAACATGAAAGGAAGTACACTTTTTTCACTCGTCATTTTATTCTTTAGTCTTCAAACTTTTTCCTTTGCACAAGGAACAGTACCTCGAGTTAATACTAAATTCTATGCTGTTAATGCTACAGGATTAGGATTTGATTTTACATTTACCAATATTGGTGGGGCTTCATTAGTTGGAGAGGTTTATATAGAATTCCATATTGATGTGGTAGGTCTAGAAGAATTAGATTATACAAATTTTACTATCAAAGAAGGTTATGATGGAAGTTTTTTCGATGTTTTAGATCTTGCAACTAATAGCTTTGTTTTAAACATGAAGAGTTAAGAATTTTTAACTTTAAAAGTAGATAAGGATAAAGTAACAACCGATACTAAACTAATGCATAATAATCCAAATGCGAAAGAGTTTTTAGTACCATTAGGAGGGAAAGTATCAGAATGTTGGAGTGTATCACTTGTCATAGACCATGCATATATCATTAAAAATGATAACGGTCAATTGATTACAATTCCCTATAATGAATTCAATAATCAGACTTATGGTATTTGTAACGAAACGGAAACTCCACCTAGTGAGCCTATTGAAAACAGTAGATTAGCACAAACTAATTCATTTAAAATGGATATTAACCCTAATCTTGTAAATGATATTTTATCTATTTCTCTAATGGAAAATGAAGCAAAGAATTTTAATTTACAAAATCTAGATTTACAAGGAAGATAAAT
>JAHDFV010000439.1 GCA_020627985.1 Saprospiraceae bacterium | reverse complement strand
TGGTATAAGTCACTATTAAGCCCTTCTACATTTAAGTAATAATTGTCTATTTCTATAATTTGGAGTTATAATAAATAACTCAAATTCTCCAAGAATTCCAGATCCTTCAAAAAAAGAATCGCCAATATCCAATTCAAAATAAACATTATGAAATATATCTTCTTCAATATAAGATGCTGTTAAAGTAATTTCAGAAAAACATTTGAGCGGAAGAAGAAACGCTAATAGGTAAACGAATGTGATAGTTTTTTTCATTTTTTTATTTTAAATCTATATTTAATTCATGAGTATTAAAAATGAAATGTACGAATCTAACATTTTAATGTATAAATAAAGCCTTTAAGTATTTAAATGAAAAGTTATTAATTATGTATATTTGATATAAATCAGTATGTTTATGAAAAACTCAATACACAAAAATATAGTGTTCGCTTTATTTTTAGTCGCATTAATTTTATTCTTTACTTCGAATACTGCTCCTAGTTTTGAATCCACTTTATATGTTAAAGTGAAACCTTTTACCCAAAAAAAAGGTAGTAATCAGCTTTTTAAGTTTTTTAAACCCTTTGAGAATAAGTCCATAACTAAACCATTCGATTTTCTTCAATCAAAAGATTTAAAATCAATTTATAAAATAAATTTTCAGCATAAGAAGAATCTTAATTCAATCTTAACTGAATTAAGATCAATTAATGAAATTGATTTTGTAGAAGTTGCTCCAGAATTTAATAACTGCCTAACTCCTAATGACCCATTATTAAGTCAAGAATGGCATTTAAACATTATAAATGCGTATGAAACATGGGATTACTCCATAAAAAAGAAAAGCAAAATTGCTATTGTCGACGACGCGGTTTTTTTAGCCCACGAGGACTTAAATTCAGTAATATGGACCAACCCTCTTGAAATTCCAAATAATAATATAGATGATGATAATAATGGTTTTATTGATGATATAAATGGTTGGGATGTTTCAGATAATGATAATAATCCTAACCCACCAAATTCTGCTAATGCAAATTTCTTTTCTCACGGTACTCATTGTGCAGGTATCGCCTCTGGCCATACAAACAACGAAAAAGGGATTGCCTCTATTGGATTTAATTCTGAAATAATTCCAGTAAAATGTACAAGTTCAAGCAATCCTGGAGGAATAGACGGGTATAATGGTATTGCATATGCAATTGCAGCAGGAGCTGATATAATAAGTATGTCATGGGGATCTCAAGGAGGACAAGAAGATTTTGAAACAGGTAATTTATTAATAGACTTTGCAATAAAAAATGATATTATATTAATTGCGGCGGCTGGTAATGACAACTCAGATAATTATTTTTTTCCCGCGAGTTATAATGGAGTAATTTCAGTAGCATCGACAGAATATGGAGACAAAAAATCTTCGTTCTCAAATTTTGGAGAATGGATTGACATTTCTGCCCCTGGAAGCAATATTCTAAGTACAGTTGCAGGCTCTACATCGTCATACCAAAATTATTCTGGTACTTCAATGGCATGTCCAATGGTAGCTGGTTTAGTAGGGTATGTAAAATCAGTTTTCCCTAATGCTACAAATGAAGAACTTACAAACTGTTTATTATCTTCGGCTTTTAATATTGATAATATTAATCCACAATACTCTGGCAATTTAGGGGCGGGAAGAATTGATGGAAAGAATTTTATTAATTGTATATTAAGTTTAGGTCCAATACCTAGATTTAATTCTCCAATTGTCGGATATCAAAGTGCTCCTATAAAGTTGTTTGACAGCTCGCTTAATCCTCAATATTGGAAATGGGAGTTTAACAATGGCAGAGAAGATACAATTCCTAATCCAACTGTTTCATTTGAAAATATTGGAGAATATGATATTCAATTAGAAATTGCACCTAATACATTCATTTCTCAAAAAATTTATATTTTACCTAGAATTCAAACCCCATTTACTAAAGATAATGAATATTATTCAGGTAGCTTTGAATCTAATTTTTCAAATTCATATATCCATAATATTACTGGAACAAATCTAGAGATAGGAGAATCTTCTATTTATGGAAAATCTGGTAAATTTGAAGGATTAAACTGTTTAGTATCGGGCATTATTGAAGAATATTATCAAAACAATTCAAATTCTTATTATTACTTCCCAGTATTTAATTTTAATGATTCCACTATTTACAATTTGTCCTTTTGGGCAAAACACAATCTTCAACAAGGAAGAGATGGGATAAGAATAGAGTATTCTTCTGACTTTGGGGAAAATTGGCTACAACTTGGGCAGAAAAAGAATAATTGGTACAATTACTCAAACAATCAAGTTCATACTGCATTCCCAGCAGGATCAGCTTATATAACAGGAATAAATAATTCTTTTACAAAATATTCTACAGATTTAACTCATTTGCAAGGAACCTACTCAACATTTAGAATAAGTTTCAAAACTGACTCAGATATAATTTATAGAGGATTTTCATTAGACTTATTTGAAATAAATAAATTAGAGAATACCCCCCAAACAACCCTCACCGCATTCTCCGCCCAATTCGACTCCTACGAAGAAGTAAT
>JAHDFV010000438.1 GCA_020627985.1 Saprospiraceae bacterium | reverse complement strand
ACATGAATAATGAATTTCATGATGGTAATAATATTGGTAGAATGGCTGTTACGGGTAACCCGGAAGATTTAGGAAAATTTAGGGTTATGAATCTAAATACTAATTTGATTGATCACGGAACTTATGGACATGGTAGTAATTTAGACTTAACTGAATCTATAGATTATCATGATTTAACAAGCAATAAAGAAAGAGAACTTCTAATTGAATTTATAAAATCTCTTAGAGATCCAGACTTAGCTAAAGTTGGCCCTAGTGAAAAATTATAGTTTATAAATAAAGATGATAGGAATACCAAAATATAATATTAACGAGAGTAGAATTCTTGGTGTAAATGGTGATTGGTCTCATGAATCATACAGAATAAAGGATTTACACAATAAAGGTTATAAGGGAGATGGCATAAAAGTAGCTGTGCTAGATACTGGAATAGACTTAAATCATTTGTGCTTTCAGGAGGCATTAGATGATGGTCGTATTATTGCTAATATTAGTGATAGATATTCTACATTTCATGATGGTCATGGTCATGGTTCTTGGTGTGCTTCAAGATATATAGGAACTAATAATGTTATTGGATTTTGTCCAAATTGCATTCTTTATTCTTATAAAGTGATGAATGATAATGGTAGTGGAAGTTTAGATGATGTTTTTAAATATGGTCATAAGGCACTAGATGAAGGTGTAAAAATCATATCTATATCATTAGGATGGAATGGTGAAAAAGGAAATAAAGATTTAGTAGATCTAGTTAATAGGGCTAATTCTTTGAATGCATGTATAGTAGCTGCTGCCGGAAACGATTTTGGTAATGGACTAGATTTACCAGCTTTAGAAGATGGAGTTCTGAGTGTAGGAAGTCATGATGTAGAAAATAAAAGATCAGAATTTAGTGACATTGGTATTGATTTAGAACTATATGGTCCGGGTGATGGTGTTTTAGGAGCGTGGAAAGATGGACGAGTTTTATCAGTTTCTGGAACATCAATGGCCGCTCCTTCTGTTGGTGCTTTTATATGTTTAGTGTACGATTACGTGATGAATAAATATGGAAAGTTTGATTACGAAATATTAAAAAAAATTACAAAATGCCATTAGAAGGAATAAGCGGTAAAAATAAAGTTTGTAGAATAATACCATTCAATATTTTGAATGAAGTAAAACAAGAACCTCAAGAAGAAAAAAAGTTAGATTTTTTCCAATGGATTATAAATTGGATTAGATCATTTTTTAAATAATTCCATTTTCATATTTGATTCTTTCCAGATTTATTGAGTTTAGCCCTTTAGTTTACTATTGGGCTATTTTTGTTTTAATTAACTTTTATTTACATTTACAAATAATTTAATTACTTTTGAACTAAATTAAAATAATCGCTAAATATAATAAGAGTTATGGCTAAGAGAATGACACTTTCCGAGATTTGGGATAAAGAGTGGTTCATGGAATTAACACCTACTAGAAAATGCCTTGTACGGTACATTTGGGATAATTGTAATGTAGCAGGCGTTTGGTCACCAAACTGGCGCCTGGCGTCATTTAAAATAGGTGATAACGTCTCTTTGGATGATATAAAAGAAATAGATAACGGTAATAGACATGAAATATTAGAAAATGGTAAAATTTGGATAATAGATTTTATTGATTTTCAGTGTGGTCCTGAATTAAAACCAAATTCTCCATTTCACAAAAAAGTCATTTCTCTTCTAAAAGAAGATGGTTTATTTAATAGGGTATCGAATAGGGTATCGAATACCCTTCAAGAAAAAGAAGAATATATATTAAAAGAAAAAGAAGAAGAAAAAAGAAAAGAAATAAGAGAAAACAACTCTACAAAATTAAACAAGGAATGCATGTTTGTTATATCGGAGTTTACTCGTATAACTGGTAGGTTAATTAAAAAACCAGAAATTTATATAAATACCGTAAAATCTAGAATAAAAGATTATTCTTCTGAATCATTGATAAAAATAATAATGATGAAAAATCATGAATGGGCTAAAGATCCATTGATGAAAAAACATTTAACTCTTACAACTCTTATGAGGCCTAAAAACTGTTTAAAATACTATGAACAGTTAGGACAAATAGAACAAGACCCAACTATACTTAATAATGATACTAAAAATGGATTAAAAAGTAAATCGTACTATAATGATGTTTTAAAACATATGAAAAATAATTCATAATGAGTTTACAGATATACAAACCTGAAAAAGGAAATAAAGCACATGAAATTATTTTAAGAGCTAAAGACTTTCCAATAAGAAATATTGATTCTGAATCTGTGGATAGTGAAATACTTGCGGCAATAACAATGATTTGTTTATCATACGGAATAGATCAAAATGAAAACCCTAAAATTCAAGCAATAATAATTCAGCACATAAAAGAAGAATATTCAATGCTTTCAATAGATGAATTATATTTAGCTTTTAAATTAACTTCGAAAGGAAATGTTTTCACTTTTAATTTAAATATGTTTGGTAAGCCATTAAATATTACTAAAGTCGATGAGATATTTCAGGGTTATTTAAAATTCAGATCGAGGCAAATAAAAAAAATGGTTGAAGA
>JAHDFV010000056.1 GCA_020627985.1 Saprospiraceae bacterium | reverse complement strand
AAAGTTCTTTTTTGATATTTACAATGGCGTTGCCATAATGATCAACATGAATAACCGACCCCCTCAATTGACCATTACTCATTACAGGTTGTAAACTTATTCTTCTAACAATATCTTTTGCTGGCATTCCAATTTCATGGAATGGTTTACCTGAAGCTAAGTGCCCTACTGCTTTAGCATAAGTCGATTTTAAAGAAAAAACACCTTCTTCGAAAGCGTCTAACAAATAAATATCATTTGTAATATCTCCAAATGCCAAAGAGAAAATACCATTATCGGGTCCTAGAAAATAATAGCCCTCTTTTTCAAAAGCAATGAACTCCGTTTTCTTTTCATAAAAGGTTTTCACATTGACAATATGAATCGTTCCTTTTGGAAATTCTGAATAAGTGTTGTTTAAAATAAATGCTGCGTGAACTATATCAAAATTCTTTACGTTATGTGAAACATCAACAATATTTAAGGAAGAATATTCAGACAATAATGCTCCTTTCAGTAGACCCGCATAATGGTCTACTAATCCAAAATCTGTGATGAGAGTAATTATTTGCATTTAATATCTTTCCGCTAACTATAGCCTTTGAGCTAAATTAATTGTAAATTTGAAATGAAATACTTATTCACTCGAATTTCGAGTACATACTTACAATATATTTTTTGGTAGTACCTCACAAAAATATTAAATTTTAATTTGCGAATGGTAAATGTCTTACAACAAAGACAATCTTATTGTACATCCTATGTACAAAACAAACCAACGCACAGAGGTATTTCATTCTTTCATATTATAAATTTAAAATATTGAGCGAAATCGTATTGAACGTAGAGAACGTTGAATTGGTCGATCTATTCGGCGAAAACAATGTTAAACTAAACTTACTCCGCAAAGCATATCCTGAAGTAAAAATTGTTGCTAGAGGTAGACAAATAAAATTATTGGGTGAAAAAAAACATACCCAACGATTGAAAGATAAAATTGAAATGATGGTCAAAACACTCAAGGAATTTGATGAATTGAGTATTGAGACTGTAAAAGATTTATTAAATGGTTCTAACCCATTTGAAACCAGATTAAGTAAAAAAGCATCTGAAAATATAATCGTTTATGGAACAGGTGGCAAACAAATAAAAGCCAGAACCAAAAACCAAAAATTATTAGTGGATTCAGCAGAGGAAAATGATATCGTTTTTGCTGTTGGTCCCGCAGGAACTGGTAAAACGTATACTGCTGTTGCATTAGCCGTTAGAGCTTTAAAAAACAAAGTGGTTAAGAAAATCATTATGACTCGTCCTGCTGTTGAAGCAGGTGAGAATTTAGGTTTTTTACCTGGTGATTTAAAGGATAAAGTTGATCCATATTTGCGTCCACTATATGATGCATTGGATGATATGATTCCTTCTGATAAATTAGAACATTTAATTGCTACACGAGTAATTGAAGTTGCTCCTTTAGCATTTATGAGAGGCCGTACTTTAGACAATGCTTTTGTCATTATGGATGAAGCACAAAATTGTACAACTACTCAACTCAAAATGTTTTTAACTCGTTTAGGGCCATCTGCTAAATGTATTGTTACAGGAGATTTATCTCAAATCGATTTACCGAGACATGTAACCTCTGGATTAAAAAGATCTTTAGATGTTATAGGTAATTTAAATGGTATCGGAGTAGTTAGATTAAAGCCCGAAGATGTTGTTAGACATCGATTGGTAAAAGAAATCATCATTGCTTACAATGAATCTGATAAAAAAGCAAAGGAAGAAAGGGAAGCCAATCGAATTGGTGAAAACAAAAAACCTGATGCTGCTGAAGGTGAAAAACCATTGACGAAGTAAGAGTATGATTCAATTAAAAAGCCACCGTTGAAAACGGTGGCTTTTTTTATCTGGAATTTATTTATACATCTAAATAAAACATTAAAGATTCATAGCGTTCTTTCATTGATTCATTTAAATAATCCGATTCATGGAATGAAGCTTTCACATCATATTCATGCCTTTCCAAAGAAGCTATAATTCGAGAAATATCTTTTTTATTTACTTTTAAGGTTACTTCAGCTTGAGAAGATTTTAGATCTGAAGTAATAAATGTACTAATTACCGCCGCATTTTCTTGCTCGATAATACTTGATATTTTAGCTAAGGAATAATCTCTACGATTCATTTCTAAAACGATAATAGAACCAGGAACCGTAAAAGAACCCATATTCCCTAATTGAGCCATTACATCTTCTTGTGTAATTAAGCCAATATATTTATCCTCTTTATCTACTACTGGAATAATGGTCAACCTAAAATCTGCCATTAATCGAAGAATCTCATAAATATGATTATTCGCAGAAACATAAGGTCTATTATATTGAAGACCATACGAATCAATGGTTTGAGAATCATCATGATTAAGGATATCATCTTCTGATAACAAACCTAACAATTGATCTCCATCCACCAAGGGAAGATGTCTTACGTGATATTCGCTCATCTGATCCAAGGCATAAAAGCCTGTATCCCCTAAAGAAAGAGGTTGGATGATTGCCGATATTAGTGTGCCCGCCGTCATGGGTTTTGCCTTTAGTTAAAAATACTCTCGTAGTTATTCATTTATACGCAATTGCGCTCTTTGTAGTTTCTTACCTTCTAGTTAAATGTAAACTTTTAACTTCAAATTAACCCAATTAGATGAAAAAGAATTCCACTTTAACATAAAATAGTAGTAGACCTATTTAATAAGGTTATTATTAACCATATTTACTTGGCTCAAATACAAGCTTTTTTACTTTAATAAATAATCCAATAAATATTTAACCGTCACATTCCTCTTGCCAAAATCACTATTTTTTTGTCACAAATATGATTAAAAACATCTTTGTCTATTTAGGTTGAGAAGTTGGAATAATATTTTCTATCGTTTCATTATCCTTAATTAAAGGCGCTAAAGGAGTATCATCTTCAGGCTGAATTAAATCTGGAAATTTTGGCTTAATTGGTTTAGTTTTTATTTTAAACGTATCTTCTCCAAACAATAACCTTTGTGCATCAAACATTAAAATAGAATCTACTTTAGAATCCACCAAATCCATTAATTCTTCTTCGCATTTCTTTTTTTCTTTATTGACAAATGCTTCAATTCTTAAAGAAACTTCTTGATTTATTTCTTTCATTTCTTCTACTGAAAACCTAGGTTCATCAATAAATTGAAAGCTTGACCATAAAATAATTAATGGAATAAAAAGGATTAAACTCAAGAGGACTTTAAATATTTTATTTCCCATTCTGTTTCATTTTTCTTCGAATATCAACTAAACGTACATCAATAATAGAGTCTACTAAATCATCAAATTCCACTTCTTTACGAATTACGCAAATTGAATCTAAATCCATTTTTAATGAATCGGTTTTCTCATTGACTAATTTTTCAATTAGCTTTTGTTTTGCTTTTCTTTTTCTATTCGGATCAATCTCACAAGAAGTCAAGAAAATAAACAAACCCATACAAAATAGGATAAGCCAATATTTCATAAAATAATTATATTTATAATGTATCCAATATTGATATTATAAGTCAGAATAAGTAGTTATCTGTGAATTGATAAACCATATGAATTATATCAAGGTTGAATCAATTCTATATTACTACCTTTTTAAATCGTAAAATATAAAGGTTTAACGACCTATTAACGGAATTTGATACCTTTTTTACTTTAAATTGCGTTATATACAAAACGAACAAGAAATGAATTTATTAAAAAAATATATTGTATTAGGTTTTACTATCCTGTTAGTCTTACCCTTATTTGGGCAAGACAATACAGATGATATGGAACGGGTACAAATTGACGGAGAATGGATGTATGCTTTAGTGACAGATGATGATACTTTATACATCGCTGATTTAGACGGTACATCTATTACGATGCCTAGAGAATTCAAGGATGTTGATGAAAAGAGGTATTATTATAAGCTTAAACGTAGTGCTCATAAAGTTTACCCATATGCTGTAAAAGCCATTAATCTATATAATGAAATGGAAGAGAATACAGATGGGATGAAAAAAAGGAAAAAGAAAAAGTACACTAAAAAAATGCAAAAAGAACTTAAAAAAGAGTTCGAAGCACCACTTAGAAAAATGACTAAAACTCAGGGCAAGGTTTTAATTGCGATGATTGAAAGAGAGTTGGATACTTCATTTTTCAAAGTTTTAAAAAGCATAAGAGGTGGAGCAACAGCAACATATTGGTCTGCTTTAGGGAAAGTTTACGGCTATAAATTAAAGAAAAAATATGACCCCGAAGCCGATCCTATAATGGAAGCAGTCCTTTCGGATTTTGATATTGCTTTAGGTAAACAACAATAATACTTATTTATCAATTCTAAACGAATCCCTATCATTCAAGAATGGGATTTGTTTCCTTATCTTAGAAATCGTTTCATATTCTAAATCCATAAAAACGATACCTTCCTTATCTGTTATTTCTTTTAATAATTTACCGTAAGGATCAATGATTGATGTATCTCCAGAATATTCAAAATCATTTCCATCTTTTCCCACCACATTTATACCCAAGGTATAACATTGATTTTCAATAGATCTAGCTCTCAATAATTGTCGCCACGCATATCTTCTTTTGGCAGGGAAATTTGCTGTATAAAGAAGAATATCAAAATCCTCCGTGTTTCTAGACCAAACGGGAAACCTTAGATCATAACAAATTAAAGGGCAAATTTTCCAACCTTTCAATTCTACTACAAGGCGTTTTGTACCTGCAGAATAAGTTTGATCTTCTTTTGCTAATGTAAATAAATGTCTTTTATCATAACATTCAAAAGTACCCTCAGGATTCATCCAAATTAAACGATTATAATAAAATCCATTGTCCTTTATAATAATGCTCCCTGTAATTACTGCATTTAATTCCTTCGCTTTTTCTTGCATCCACAAGAACGTTCTCCCGCCCATCTCTTCTGATAATGTTTCTGCTTTCATCGAAAAACCTGTAGTAAACATTTCAGGTAAGACGATTAAATCAGAATCAGAAATTCCCTTTAATTTTTGATTAAACATTTCTAAATTCGAAGAAATATCTTCCCAAAAAAGTTGGGTTTGAATCAAATGTATTTTTAAATTTTCCATGATTTTTTCATTAGCATAAATTCAATTCAAATGTAATGCTAAAGAATAAAATCAAAGAATCCTGACGAACTATTTACACTAGCTTTAAAATTACGTACATTTGCATTGATTTTACATCACATATCTAAAATTATACATCGACTAGAATGAGTATAGTAGAAATGAGGGTTCCCACAATAGGAGAATCCATATCAGAAGTTACCCTTTCCCAATGGCTTAAAGAAGATGGAGCCTATGTAGAAATGGATGAATCCATTTGTGAATTCGAATCCGATAAAGCAACATTAGAATTTCCTGCAGAAGCTGCTGGAAAACTAATCTATGTTGCAGCGGAAGAAGATGATTTAGAAATTGGTGCACTCGTTGCAAAAATTGATACTTCTGTTGCTAAATCAAATGATGCAGCTCCTAAAAAAGAAGCTCCTGCAGCTGAAAAGAAAGTAGAGGCGCCCGTTGCAACGGCTCAACCTGCACAAGAGAATTACGCATCAGGACACCCTTCTCCAGCTGCCGCTAAATTAATGGCAGAAAACAATTTATCTGCTGCGGATATAACAGGAACAGGCAAGGATGGTAGAATTACTAAAGATGATGTTACCAAAGCGATTGCTACTAAAAAATCTGCTCCAGCTAAAGAAACAAAATCAGAAACACCTAGCGTTTCAACTCCTACTTCTTTAAGTAGAGAAATTACAAGAAAGAAAATGAGTAGAATGAGAAGAACAATTGCTTCTCGTTTGGTTTCTGCTAAAAATAATACTGCCATGTTAACCACTTTTAATGAAGTGGATTTAACCAATGTCATGGCACTAAGAAAAAAATACCAAGAACAATTTGTAGAAAAATATGGTGTAAAACTTGGTTTCATGTCATTATTCACCAAAGCATGTGCTAAAGTATTAATGGAAATGCCTGATGTCAATGCTCAAATTGATTCTGAAACCAATCAGTTTATTTATCATGATTATGCTGATATTTCTATTGCAATCTCTACGCCTACAGGATTAGTTGTACCTCCAGTTCATAATGCAGAATCTTTAAAATTTCATGAAATTGAATTAAAGATTAAAGAATTAGCCGGTAAAGCGAGAAGTGGAACACTTACGCTAGATGAAATGAAAGGTGGAACATTTACCATTACTAATGGAGGCGTCTTTGGCTCTATGATGAGTACACCTATTATCAATGAACCACAATCTGCTATTTTAGGAATGCATACCATTCAGCAAAGACCAATGGCAATTGATGGAGAAGTAAAAATACGTCCAATGATGTATTTAGCTTTATCTTATGATCACAGAGTTATTGATGGAAGTACTTCGGTAACCTTCTTGGTTAAAGTGAAAAAATTATTAGAAGATCCAGTTACTTTGTTATTGGATATTTAATAAATCATGCTCGCCTTTCAAGGTTCATTTTGTCAGGTGAACGAACACCTTATTTAAAGTAAACCAAATAAAAAGCCTACTTGAAAATCACAAGTAGGCTTTTTTAATTCATTCAATATTTACTATTGAACTATTAATTTTTCAGTAATATTCAGGCTTCCCTTTTCGTTTGAAATTTGTAAAACATACATTCCTTTAGGTAAATGTTTCATATTTATTTCAAATAAATTATCTCCAATTTCTGCTTCGAATTTCAATGTTTTAACCATTTGTTGATTTACATTTCTGATTGTTCCAAATAATTTTTCTTCCGCCTTTGTTTCTATGGCAAATTTAATTATTTGACTTTTAGCACTTGGATTAGGAAAGATTTTATAGTCTATTTCTTCTGTATTCAAGGCTAAATTTTCACGAGTTGAAGCCGTTGTAAAATAATGCAGAGCTGTAAAAGGCCCATAGGACACTTCACAATACGAACGGACTTTGTATTCATAATTTGTATTTGGTAATAAACCATTTAAAACTCTAAAATTCATTCCTTCATAATAGGTAACCATTTTAGACCAATTGTTATTTGTTCCCGCTTCTCTGAAGAAAATTTGATATTTATCTGCATAAGTATATGCATCCCAAAGGACTTTAACTTTTGTAGTATTGATAATTTCTTCTGTTAAATTAACAGGTGCATCACAATCAACGTTTCTGAATTTTTCAATGGGACTAAGCTCCGACCATGAACCATCTACACACATCGCTCTTACTCTATAATCATGAACTTTGTTTTGTGTTAATCCATTTATTGTTTTGTTGGTTGAAGTAGCAATTAGATTTGTCCAAGCCGTTGTTCCTGCTCTTCTATACCTTACTTGATATTTGATTGCACCAGGTACTGGATCCCAGCTTAAGTGTACTTTATTAGGATCACCTCCTAAATCAACTGTTATATTTTCAGGAAAAGAACAAGGTAAATCAGGAAATTCAAATCGACTCCAAATTGGATAATGATCAGATAAATCAAAGATTCTCCATATATCTACATGATTAGATCTCATGATTAACGATTCGCTAGTATAACTAGTAGCTGATAAAAAATCATCATTACAAAGCACATAATCTAAATATTCTGGATTGTAAGGTTCTCCCAAATTATATAAATTATTAATCGGATCCCAAGTGTTTGGATAACCAATATAACTTGGCATTTGAGCAGCAAAATCTCCCCAAAGGCTATCATATTCTCCCAATTTATTCGTGAACTTATCAATATTATAATCTCCACCCATTATTACTGCTTCATCATTAGGTATGGATTGTAAATCAATATAATTTCTCCAATCTATTAATTGTTGTTTCCTAACATTTATATCATCTGTTTCATTAAAGGCATCCATATGTGTACCAAATAAATGATATTTTTTACCTAATTTATCAATCTTTACATATTTCACCCCTTTGTTTGATAAACAATCGTCCTCATGACATTCACTTCCCCATAAGTATTGAGATTCAAATTCTATTGGCCATTTACTAACAATTACGACACCGCCATCTTCTAATGCATTTGAAGGTTCATCTAATATCGAAGATTGATATGGATATTCTGCTGCTAAATTGGATAACAAAGTAGCTCTTGTATCATTATCAAAAACTTCCTGAAGAATAATCGCATCCATATCATGAGTATAATCCGCAATATGATCTGCCCTAGTATCTTGATCATCATCTGGAAATAACTCCATCGGTCTCATAAAGACATTATAAGACATTACATTTAAAATACTGGGATCAGTTGCATCTAATGGATTGACAATATATGGTGTATCATCTGCCTTGTAAATGGAATAAAGTATATCATCGTAGGTACCAGAAGGAACGGTTGAATAAGATTGATATCTTAAGATATAATCTTCTCCATTAATTGTAAAATTTTGATCATATATCGTCCGATCATCTCTCCAAGGGTGAGAAAAAGAAGGACCACTCGCTGATAATTGATACGTTATTGAAGGGAAGGGATTGGAAAAAAAGTCGTATGCTTCAACTTCATATTCTATTTTAGCTTCGATTATTTCACCTGTAGGGAATTCAATTTCAGAAGTGATATAATATATTCCAGCAGGACTATCTGATGTAGTCCAATCTCTAAACAAACGCATACATTGGACTTCTGGTTGCAATTCTAATATCGAGCCATTATATCCATCCCAATCATCAGGATGAGGAGCTGGGTTTCCAACTGTTGTTACGTTGAATGATAAATCTGTATTATTTTGAAAATAAACGAATGTATTTTGACTATATAGGAATATATTGGTTAAACCAATAAGAATACAAGTACTAAAAAATCGGAAAAGCATAAAAAAATATTTGAGTGGTTAGATCCAAATTCTAAAAATACAAAGACTAAACTGAAAAGAAGAAAATAAATGGAATTCTAAGGCAATTTGTAAAACTAAAAATACAAATTTTTATTATTTTAAAAATAAAAAACGGGTTTGGGAACTTTTTCAAAAGGCTTATAGTTAGTTGGTTTATAATACGAGGTAAGCCCTCATTTTTAATCACCCTTTTATTCCAACTAAAAAAGTAACTATATTTATGGTAACTATGGATAAAAATATAAAGGATAAAATATTTGAGGAGGAATTGATGCCTCAAATTGATGCGTTATACAATTTCGCTTTTCATTTGACTTACAACGAGGCAGATGCTAATGATCTTGTACAAGAAACGTACTTGAAGGCTTATCGATTCATCGCAAGTTATGAAGTAGGTACGAATGCCAAAGCTTGGTTATTCAAAATCCTAAAGAATGGCTTTATCAATGATTACCGTAAGAAAACCAAGCAACCTACTAAGGTAGATTACGAGGAAGTTGTCAACTACCACATGGAAGAAGATGATACGAATTACAGTAGTTACATGGATTTGCGTCAAGAGATTTTTCAAGGAATGATGGGTGATGAAATCACAACAGCCATTAATTCATTGGAAGTTCCTTTCCGTACAGTCATCTTACTTTGCGATATAGAAGGTTTTAAATATGATGAAATCTCAACGATTTTAGATATTCCGATCGGTACGGTACGTTCTAGACTTCACCGAGCTCGTAATATGTTGAAAGACAGATTAAAGGAATATGCTAAAACAATGGGATATTCTGATAAAAGAGATTAACATAGATAAGAACAAAGCACAGCGACTTATCCTCGCTGTGCTTTTCTTATTTTCAATGACATAATTTTATAAACTTTTCGTCCTGTAAGGACTGTCTATCACGGACAACAAGTAAATTCTGAATAGCAAATGCTGATACAGCAAACTAATATCATCGTCTTTTCAACCACAACTGCATTTATTGATGCTTATAATCCCATGGTGGTTCGATTAGCGGCTCAAACGTCGAGCGATGAATCGGATTTGCCCCCATGTTGGCCAAGACAAACTTCAATAAAGGACGGAGCAAAAATTGGGATTCATGGGGAATACAGTCAAATTTAAAGATTTAAGTAAGAGGGTCACGCTATATTTAGATGGCGAATTATCAAAAGAAGAGGAAAGAGAATTACTCCTCGAAATACAAAAAAACCCGCAATACGTTCAGCTGCTTGGTAAAGAGCAAAATTTTAGGGAGTTTATTAAATCCCGCTTACAACGTAAAAAAGTATCTCCTACTCTTGTCCAATCCATTAAGGACAAAATTCGTTCTACAACTGTTTAAATTTCATTTTATCATTTAATTTTCTTTCATTTTAAGAAAGAAGAGGCATCATTTATTGTAGGTAAAAATCATTACCTACAATAAATGGATGTTTTTGGTTAGCCTGATTATCTTTGTGCTAGCCTTATCATCCATTTCGTTTATGAAACCTTTTCTTACTGCAGAATGGCGTAATCTTATCTTAATCACTTATGCTGTTGAGCCTGAGGTATTAGAACCTTATGTTCCTAAAGGATTGGTTCTCGATTTACTAAAAGGGAAAGCTTATGTCAGTTTTGTGGCTTTTGATTTTTTGCGAACACGAGTCAAGGGAATTCCGATCCCTTTTCATGTGAATTTCCCTGAAGTGAATTTAAGATTTTATGTTCGTTATAGGTCTAAAGAAGGTAAAGAGAAAAGAGGTGTGGTATTTATCAGGGAATTTGTACCCAAATATATGATTGCTTTTGTAGCGAACACCATTTACAATGAGCCTTATTTATCTACTAAGATGAATTCACAGGTAAATATTAGTTCAGAAGAAAGAGTTATCAAACACCAATTATATTATGGAGGGCAAGAACATTCTTGGAAATTCTTTTGTAGTAATACTACAAAACTTCCCACTGAAGATTCAACTGAACATTTTTTCAAGGAACATGAATGGGGATTTGGTGTCAATCATAAGGGTAAATTAATGGAATACAAAGTTGAACATCCGATTTGGAACATTTATCCATTAACGAAACGATTTGAATTGAAGGTTGATTTCGGGTTGTTATATGGAGAACAATGGTCTTTTTTGAATCAACAAATCCCATATAATATTACTATCGCTGAAGGATCACCTATAAAAGTTTTTCCTGGCTCAATTTTGGAAGTATAGATTAGTTATGAAAGTCATGCATGTTGTAATGCTGTCTCTAATTATTGGCTCAACGCTTGTAGCGGCAATTAGAAATTATAAAGTCAATAAATTTAGAAGAAAACAGCTTAAGAAGAAACAAGAAAAAGAAAAGCCCCATTCATAAGAATGAGGCTTAACTAATACTATATATAAGTGATCTTAGATTTATTGTTTCACAACTTTATTGGTAAATACTTCACCATTTGCTTGTAAGCTTAGCATATATATACCATCTGCTAAATCTGATAAATTTACTTGGGTGATATTTTGACCTTCTGCGTAATTGATCACTTCTTCTTTTATTACTTTTCCAAGAATATCTGTAATCTGAATTGTTACCTCTGCATTTTGGTGCAATATCATTGACACATTCACTACATCTTGAGTTGGATTAGGAGCCATTAAAATTTCAGAAGCAAAAGATACTCCATCTATTCCTGATAACACAGAATTACCATTAACTTCAAAAGAAATTTCTTCATCAATTTGTAACGTTGGTCTTAAGCTCACTTTATACGGTGTATGAGTTACTCCAGGAATTTTGACTTGAACGAAATAATCTCCAAACTGTAGATCATCAAATTCATATTCACCATTAATATCTGTTTGTGTTGTACGTAATATATTACCCGCTGCATCTAAAAGATCAACTGTAACATCATACAAAGGATCTCCGTTGGTATTGATTACTTTCTCTACATCTCCGCCACCCCATAAATCATTTCCATCAACTACTTCTCCTCCAATAAATCCATTCGGCGTTTCGTCTAGAACTATTGTTTCACAAATGGTAGCTGTACATGAATCTTGCCATGAAATTGTAGTTAAACAAACTGTATAGGACTGAAGACTATCGTCTGCAAAATAAACGTGGTCTAATTGTTCTCCTGTTGCAGAAGTACCGTCACCTAAAGTCCATACATATTCACCTGCATTCTCACCAAAACCAAAGAAGAATACTTCATAATCTCCTTGATCATTCATTTCTCCATAGTAGAAATATTCTGCTGTTACCTCACAGGTAGGATCTGTAGGTTCACCATTTCCACCATTCGAATAATCACAAGGTCCATCAGTCCATTCTGTAACACCGAAACAATAGTAGGCAATACATTCATTGGTATATTCTACACCATCACAACCACAAACAGGTTCATAATCATATGTACAATTGGAATTAATAAAATCAATAATTCCCCAATCTAAGCATTCTTCAACATTTCCTATAACAACATTTTCACAATATTCACATTGTACACCATTTTCATCTGTTGCGATAACACAAATGTAATAAGTGCCCTCAGGATAATTGGTTAAGGGTAAAACTTCTCCTGTTGAAGTATTTCCATCAGGTAAAATCCATTGATAAGTATAGCTATTACCAGATCCTTGCACCCAAGCTTCTAAACCACTGAAAACTGGATCATCAAAATAATCGAAGCCTGTATTACAAAATTCTGGTGTACCAATCACTACATCTTCACAATAACTATTACACTCGATTCCTGTACCAGGATCATATGCATTAACACATACATAATAAGTACCATCTTGATAATCATTTAGCTCTAAAATATTATCTGTTGTAGTATAGGTATCATTATTAACGGTCCAAAGAAAAACATAAGCTCCTGTTCCTTGAACATATGCTTCTAAAAATACGCCTCCCGAATCTGGAGCTATTAACTGCTCAAACCCAACATAACATGCATTTGGATCTTCTATGACTACTTGATCGCAATATTCGCAATCTACTCCATTCGCATCTGTAATATTTAAACAAATAAAATATGTCCCCGCAATAGGTAAAAGAGAAGGTATATTCAAATTCTGATCAGTAGAAATTACTGTTGTAGAACTATTAGATATCAACCATTCATAAGTATATGGGGCTGTTCCACCTGTAACTACACTTTCAAGTTCATCACCTGCATTATTCCAACTGAAATATGTTGAACAATTAGAATTTCCATTTGGATAAACCACCGTAATGCATTGAGTACATAAAATTCCTTGCGTTGTTAAATCCATAACTGAAGAACAAAGGGTATAAGTACCATTTTGAGGGAAAGTGACATCAATTTGATTAGAATTAGCTTGATCTGGATCAACTAAATCAGCTCCGCCTAAATCCCAAATCATTGTTGTGTTTCCTGTTAATACTCCTGCATCTGCTACAATAGTCCAAGTGTTAGGTAAATTACTTTGATAATAATCCATATTAATAAAGCAACTATCTTGGGTATTGGGGTTTTCTACGAATAATGTATAACAAGATTCACATTGAAAACTACCTCCATCTGTCACTAAAACACAAACTGAATGCGCTCCATATCCAAATGTTTCTACAATTGTATTCGTATTTACAATATTGTCTAAAGGAACATCATCAACAAACCATTGATAGGAAAAAGGAGCAGTTCCTTGAGAAACTGTTGCAAAGAATTCATATTGTTCTCCATTTGAACTTGCATTTATAAGATCTCCAAACAACTCAACAAAACAAATTGAATCTTGCCCATTTGTATCTTCTACTATTAACGTATAACATTCATCACAAGAATTTCCATTAGCATCTGTTACAACAACACATATTGTATATGTACCAGGTGGAAAAGTTTCTACTAATGAGCTACTCGTTTCATTAAGAACAATTCCGTTTATTTCCCATTGAAAAATGTAAGGAGCGGAACCATTTGAAAGATAAACACCAATCTCCCATTGTTCACCATTAGGTCCTTGACTTATAGGTTCTTGATACATTTGAGCTACACAATTCGCAGTATTCGGGCATAAGTCATAAATATCTAAAGTGATTTGAGGAGTATTCGGGCTATAAAATAATGAATCAAATGAACTATAATTTGGGTCATTTGGACAAGTGAAACCAATTAGAATTTCACCTTGGACACAACCATCAATCGTATAACTGTACAAGCCATTTGGGTCTGAACAGATTTGATCTCCGTCCCAAACGTCATCACATAGATACTCTATAAAACCACATGCATTCGGTACAGGATTCCCAGACTCATCGTATACAACTCCAGTAATTGTATTCGAAAATTGGGCATTCATGGCAAAGCATAAACCCAATGAAAGAAGTATTGTTATTATCTTTTTCATTTTATATCGATTTAATTTTTAATTATTTTTATTAATACTGAATTACAATTTTTTCTATCCATTTACTTTCTTTGGTCGTCACCTCCATAAAGTAAATGCCGTTAGAAAAGTTTTCTATTTGAATTTGATTTTTATCAAAAATAAAGTTCTGTTTTCTACCCATTATATCTGTAATGACAATTGATTCGTAAGAATCTAACCCTTCTATTAAGAATTGACCATTGGAAGATGGATTAGGGTAAATTTTGAAGTTATCGGGTCTTACAGTATGAATCGGATTAATAAAATCAACAATAAAGTTTCCTTCATAAACTTCCTGATAACTATTTAAATTTTGATTTACAATTTCTGCATTTTCGATACCCATAATTTCAACTGCTGAATTTAACTCCGTAACATTATCTTCTATTATTAAAGAAACGGTACCAATAACTCCGCCTCCATTTGTTGACATTCGATTTTTTCTACTTATTGCTACATGTAATCTATTACCATTTATTCTTTGAAATTGCAATAATCCTTGTTGATCCAGATCCATCCAATCATTTTCTAATGTGAAAAAAACCGAATTAATATCAACAAAATCAGTGTTAAATTCTATAGAAAAAGACAGTCCATAAAATTCATCAATAGAATTTTCTGCTCCAAGGCTAATATCAATTTCATAGGTATTAGAAGCTTCAATAAATAATGTTTCAGATGTTGGAAAGTATATTTCGCTAAATAAACCTGGTGTTTTTATAAATTCATCTTGAAGGAGATTATCATGTGTAAGTCCATAATTTATTTCAATCGCATCTGCATCTAACTCCTCAATGAATCCACTACCATCACAATCTGCAAAAGCAATAGATGGCAAAACATTATTAAAAGCAGCAGGAACATTAAAGGGAGCACCCATTCCTTCCCAATTCGTAGAAATTGAATCTCTTTCAACTAATTGACTACCCAATGAAGCTCCTAAATATAATAAATCAGTATGATTTACAATACCATTGTTGTTTACATCTCCTGGCCACACAAGAGAATCAGGATTCATTTGTGCAATACTTTTACTAGTCAGTAAAAGGAAAAATATAACTATATAGAGATACTTATTACTCATTAAATTTCTAGTTCTTTACGATTATAATATAAATGTACACTCAAAGAACACTACTTACAAAGACAATTATTAGTATTAGTTGTCTTTTGTGTCACCATAAAATATAGTAAACAACTGATTATTAGTTATTTAAACTAAATTTTAGTTGTAAAAAAATCTTAATAAAAATTGTATTAATGATAACTATTTGCTATTTTTAATTCCTTGGATATCTTAAAATGGAAAAAAGTAAATTAATCTTAGTGTTTAAAACCTTTTCAAAAAAGGAATTTATTGAATTTGCTAAGTTTGTAAAGTCTCCTTATTTCAATCAAAAAAAGGAAGTCATTCTCTTTTTTCAACTGATACGAAAAGAAGCTCCAAATTTTAATCCTAAAAGAATTGATCGAAAAATTTTAATGAAAAAAGTTTTTCCTGACTCAGTCTATGAAGAAAAAAAATTTAAATACATTTCAAATTTACTTTTAAAAATTGCAGAAAAGTACATTTCTCTTAAAGAAACAGAAGACAGATATTTAATCCAAGAATATCATTTATTAAATGCATATGTAAAAAGAGATTTGGATAAAAATTTTAATTTTATTTTTAACAATTCTGCTAAAAAACTTACAGAATCTAAAAAAAGAGATTCTGATTATTATTATAAAAAATATTTACTAGACAATGTCGCTTCTGAACATTTTGACAAAAAGAAAGTTAGAAAAAACAATGAACACATTGAAAATTTAATTAATTCTTTAGACTTATATTATTTTTCTAGTAAATTAAAACACACCTGTCATTTATTAAATAATCAACAAATAATTAGTAGTAACACCAATTTAAAATTCACTAAAGAAATTATTGATTATTTAAATCAAGAAAATCACGA
>JAHDFV010000437.1 GCA_020627985.1 Saprospiraceae bacterium | reverse complement strand
AAGACTCTAAAATCTATAGAGGGGTTTTGATAAATATCTGCATGTGCTTCTTAATAACCTAAATCCATAAAGGGACTTACTTTTTCTAAGGTATTTGATTTATGAAAGAATCCCGAATTTCAAAATTTTGAAATTCGGGATTCTTTATTTTTCATTATAATTTATATTAAAAAATTAACGCATTAGGATAATTTTTTGAGCTTGACCTAACATTTTTCCTTCTTGAATTATTTTAGCAAAATAAATACCATTATCAATACTTGTTGGAATATTTATTTCACAGTTTCCATTACAATTTGATTCAAAAATTTTCTTCCCAGAAATATCTGTTAATTCTAATTGATAATTTCCTTCAATTTTTGTGGAAACTTCTACATTGAATTTATCATTTTCAATTGGATTAGGATAAAAGGAAATTCCTAATTCTTGATTTAAATCATTAGTTGGTACAATTTCATTACAACCTTCATAATGGCCTAAATGTCCATCATTCCCCATGACTAAATTTTCATCACCTGGTTCATAAAATAAATAAGAATAGAAAAACAACATCATTTCATCTTCTGTATCTTCTCCTAGTGTAACAATAGATGGTGGATTACTTACATTTGGGTTTTCTGCTGGATCATTTTCGTATCTAGCATATCCATGCAATTCAGTCCCAGCGGGTAAAATAATGGGTTCAGGATAATAATACATTCCTTGCCAATCAAAATCCCAATTGGGTATTTCTACCATGTTGATTTGTTCTCCTGAAGGTAAAATGGCATAAGACCACATTTTAGTACAGACCAAATGAGCGTGAGGAGCAACACCTAGCATGGTTCTATCTTCTGTCAAAACATATTTTTCATGTAGCGTTTTCGTTTCAAATGGAAATATGATAAAAGGTGGGTTTTGTAAATGTAAAATATGATCGAGTGTCTGTTCTTGAAATACTTCACGGATATTGGTTCCATCTCTGAATTTAATATTCAAAGTGATGAAATCTTGTTGACCACTAGAACCATCTGGATAATGGACTTGCATTAAAATATTGGTTCCCTCTTTGATTTTAATTCCTGTTCCTTCAGGTACGCGCCAAGGTCTAGAACCAGGCACCCATTCTCCCATTAGTACATTATCTCCACCTTCAATTGATCCTCCACATTCGAAGCCGATAGCTGGATCATTTGCATCGTCAATTATGGGATCATTGGTTTCATTTTTGTAAAGTAGTACATGGTGAACTATATTTCTATTATTGGGATACACTTCGATTTCACTGATGTATTTGTCTTCTCCCCAAGCCGTAGGAATCACAAAACACTTGTATAGATCTTCATTGATTGAAGGAACAGTAAAAACTTCTGTTGTTAAAACAAGATCAGGATCTGTGATTTCTGCTGAAGAAGTAATAACTGGTGGTTCAGGTGCGTCATCAGGATTACCTTCTGGTGCTCCTGCATTTACCCAAGCTTGAAACATACTGATTTCTTCAGGAGATAAAACATTCGCATTCGCAAAATGTTGATAATCTTGATTCGGTTGCCAAGGCGGCATTGACTTGTCTACTATTGAAGATTCCATTGCATAGCGATTGCCATATGCATCTTGGTAATTCATTAAATTAAATGGTCCAATTCCTTCCGAATTGTGACAAGAACTACAATGCGAGTAAACGATACATGAGATATCTTCTGACCAAGTGGGTTGTGCAAAAGAAAACGCACAAATGGACATTAGAAAAAATAAAGGTATTAATTTATTCATATTTCGATAAATGATTCTTTAATTAGAGCTTTAAATATACTACTCTTTTTTCAAAATGTAAATGGAAAATTTAATGTTTACATTACGTAATCATCAATTTAATTCATTCTCTTATAATTTTCTTGTAATTTTATAGGATTAAAAATATCTAATGGATAAGAATACTTTTCTATTTTTAATTATGACTAAATTTATGTTTATTGTTATGGGTTTAAATTTTTAATACAATCCGGTCATTTAAAAATGAATCTAAAATACTTTCACAATAACAAATTTATAAAAATATCAGAGCAGGGTTATCGCTTTGCGATTGATTTGTGGAAACTTACCGATTTAAGTTACAAACCCAGCAAATCAATTAATTTCTTTTTCATTCTCCTTCTTTCTACTAGGCGAATAATGCCATAGTTTTAAAATATGTTTTTTAACTCCATAGAATTCGCTGTTTTTCTTCCCATTATATTTGGTTTATATTGGGGTGTACAGAAACAGAATACAAAAGCTAGAAATATAATTTTACTCATTGCCAGTTATATTTTTTACGGTTGGTGGGATTATCGGTTTTTAATTTTGATTTTCATTAGTTCTTTAGCTGATTTTTTAATTGGGCTTGGTTTATCTAAAAATAATGATGCAAAAAAAAGAAAAATTCTTCTATATTTAAGTATTGGACTTAACCTAGGTTTACTTGGATTTTTTAAATATTTTAATTTTTTTATTGATAGTTTTATTAGTGCTTATTCTTTACTTGGCACTCGATTTGAATATTCTTCACTTTCTATTATTTTACCTGTTGGAATTAGTTTTTATACCTTCCAAACCTTAAGC
>JAHDFV010000436.1 GCA_020627985.1 Saprospiraceae bacterium | reverse complement strand
AGAAGATAAAGCTGAAGAATTATTTAATCTTTTTGAAAAAGAATTATCCAATGCGACTATTGCAATTGTAGGACAAATGAGACGATTATGCCCTATTGTAAATGCCATAGAATTTTTAATTTCTCAAGAAGATATTTCTATTTTATTTAATGATAATTTGAAATTAATTCATCAAAAAGAAAATAAATACGAATGTAAAACCATTGATGATTATCCCGTTAATATTTATACCTGTTCTCCTGAAGAATGGGGCTCTAAATTATTTAAATACACGGCTACTCGACCTTTTGTAGATAGCTTTTTAGCTGCATCAAAAAGTAAGGATTTTACAAAAATTGAAACCGAAGCAGAAATATTTAGTAAGGCAGGTATTTCTTTTATTGTTCCGGAACTAAGAGAGACTGATGCTTATATTCATAAAAGAATTCCTAATTTAATTACAGATGATGATGTAAAAGGTGTTATTCATTCTCACACTACCTATAGTGATGGTATGTATACCGTAAAAGAAATGGCAGATTATTCCAAGGAGTTGGGATATCAATATATTGGAATTACCGATCATTCTAAAGCGGCCTTTTATGCAAATGGTTTAAAAGAAGATCGAGTCCTTCAACAATGGGAAGAAATTGATGCATTAAATAAAACCTATACCGATTTTAAAATTTATAAAGGCATTGAATCTGATATTTTAAATGATGGCTCTTTAGATTATGAAGAAGATATTTTAAAAGGATTTGATTTTATTATTGCTTCTGTACATTCTAATTTGAGAATGTTTAAAGAAAAAGCAACGGAACGATTAATTAAAGCCATTGAGAATCCATACACTACAATGCTAGGACATCCAACAGGAAGATTGTTATTGTCCAGGCAAGGCTATCCTATTGATCATGAAAAAGTAATTGATGCTTGTGCAGCTAATAATGTGGTGATTGAAATGAATGCAAATCCAGTTCGTTTGGATTTAGATTTTACTTGGATTCCTTATGCTATGGAAAAAGGAGTAAAGATTTCCATAAATCCAGATGCACACAGCACTAAAGGAATTCATGATATTAAATATGGAGTAATGGCAGCTAGAAAAGGAGGATTGACAAGAGCATTTTTATTTAATTTTTAGCAAATAAAAAACCGAATATTTAATTTATAATATTCGGTTTTTTATTCTTCTATTTATAATTAAAACGATTTAATCCTCTTTGGGTCTCTTCTCCGTTTTAATGACTTTCTTATTTTTCACTCGTTCTTTTTTGCGGTGTTCTTTTAATTCCACCACTAATTCTTTCACATTTAATTCTTCCTTTTTCAAACTACGATGGTAAGTTCTCATAATAAAGACGGCTTGATCTTCAGGATGTGAAACACCTAATTTCGTTTTCAAAAAATGAGACAGTCTAGAACCACCATAAAATCCCCAATTGTGTAGGATCCATCGACCTAGTGAAAAATATAGTTTTTTAACCACTACATCTTCATCCGCATTCATATATTTTATTCTTGCTTCTTTATCAGTCAAACGAGTTAATTCCAAAAACGCATCATTAAGATCTTTAGGAATATAAACGTCGTTGAGCATTTCTTTTTTGATTCTCCTATTGTA
Organism: Saprospiraceae bacterium; assembly: GCA_020627985.1. Classification (GTDB taxonomy): domain Bacteria; phylum Bacteroidota; class Bacteroidia; order Chitinophagales; family Saprospiraceae; genus JAHDCE01. Next base: position 984 of record JAHDFV010000436.1, on the reverse strand, counting down.
TTCTTTCAGGTAAGCATCACCTGATTCTGGCACTTGAGCAAACAAAGTTCCGATAGAAAGAAAAGAAATTATTAGAATAAGCAACAATCTAAAATTCATTTTGTCTTTTTTTTACAATATTAACCTAATTATCAATGCGATATTTCAAAGGAATCGTTAAAGTTTAAGTATTTTCGCACTTTGTTATAATAATGCAACTTATCCCAAAAGATACAATTTTATTATTGAATTACAGTTTGCCAACATAATGAAAAGAATTTTATTCATACTTTTCTTAATTTTTTCTTTTTCAATACTTCGAGCTCAAGAAGAAGCTGTTGATTCCAAAAATCCTATTGAAATCGGAATAGAGTATCAAATGTATCCAGCTGGTTATGTTCCCTCTCTGAAATTAGAATTTGGATTAGGAAAATATGCAAAACATGGTTTCAATACAAGAGTGGCATATAACATTACTCGAAGAAGAGATTGGGGGGAACATGAAGACGAAAGAGGAAGTGGATTTGGCGGTTCTATTGGGTATCGGTATTATATTCTTGATCCATTTAAAGCTTTATACGTAGGAGCAAGATTTGATGTTTGGCGATTGAAAATAGATTGGCGAAATTCAGGTGCAGATGAACTCCTCTTTACGAATGATGACGAAAGAAACACAACGAAAATAATAGTAACTCAGCCCACTATTGAAGTGGGATATAAATTTAGGATCAAAGATAAATTCATCATCAATCCTGCATTAGCATTAGGTTGGGAATATAATGCCAAAACTGAAGGTGATCCAGTCGGACAAGGATCTATTTTACTTTGGGGTGTTGATCTGATGTATCGGTTTTAAAATTTTTAAAAAAGTAAATCTATAATCATTTCTATATTGGCATATTTCTATAATAGTTCTTTTATAGTCATTGAATAACATTAGGAGGTAGTACAGATGTAAAAATGAAAATAAAAGATAAATTTTGATATACCATTTAATTTCTAATA
>JAHDFV010000435.1 GCA_020627985.1 Saprospiraceae bacterium | reverse complement strand
ATCATCAGCCAACATCATGTTATTTTCTATATTATCTACCCACTTTGCATTGTACGCTGCTATAGCTGCAGCGTCTCCTTGATTAAATGCTGCGAATTCAGCTACAGAATCACCTCTTCTTGGATCATCAGCAGCAAACATTTCTATTGCATAATCATCCATTCTATTAAATGGCTGTTTTGTTAAATAATTTAGAGACATATTAACGAAACCTCCTTTCTCTCCTATTTCAATACCATAATTGGCACTAACTTGAAAACTTTCGCCGCCTCCTTCATTTTGAGTAGGCACATCCAAGCCATTAATGTCAGCGTATGGATTGGTAATCAAACTATTTAATTCATCTGTAATTACAGGAGGTGTAGCTAAGAATCCTGTTCTTATTGAAACTTGTCCTTTATTTATATTTTCTTTTAAAACAACATTGATAACACCAGCAATGGCATCCGAACCATACTGGGCAGCTGCACCATCTCTTAATATCTCAATTCTTTCAACGGCAGCCATTGGAATGGCATTAAGATCAGTCCCAACCTGGCCTCTAGCAACTGTACCATTTACATTCATTAAAGAAGTTGCATGTCGGCGTTTACCGTTTATCAATACAAGCGTTTGATCAGCACCTAATCCACGCAAGGCCATTGGATCTATATGGTCTGACCCATGCCCTATGTTTTGTTTTGTAGAGTGAAATGAAGGCGCTGCATATTGCAGTACTTGCGATAATTCAGATTGTGGTGACTTTTGCAATTGATTTCCACCAATAACGTCGATTGGAACTGCGGTTTCTAAAGCCGTTCGTGGCTTTCCTCTAGAACCCACTACCGTAACCGTATTTAATTCTAATCCCTCTGATAATTTTACTTCATATCGACTTTTACCTTCTGTTACTGTAAATTCACTATCTGTGAAACCGATATAACTAATACGAATTTTATCTCCTGTATCCGCATCTAGTTTAAAGGAACCATCAATTTCTGTAACAGTTCCGTTGTCAGTTGTAAGGTTGGCTATTGAAGCACCAATTACAGGTTCTCCAATATCATCTAAAACAATTCCTTCGATTGTACTTTGAGAATTAGCTGACAATGCCAGCATAAAACTTCCCAATAGTATTATTAATCTTTTCATCTTTGGCTTATTAATTTAATGAGAAAAACATGGTGCTAAATTAATTCTTGAAATAGAACATTATACTGAATTTGTAGTTTATTTCAATATTTTATTTGTTTTTACAACTTTTCACAACTTAATATGGCGAAAAACGGGTATAGAGAGGCATTTCTTGAAGCTTTAGAAGACATCTACGGTCCATATAGTTTTGAGTCCGCACTATTTGGCTCTACCAATTATTCAAAGATCTCTGCAGAATTATGTTACAGCAATAGTCATTTCACTAAATTAATCTCAGGAGGTGCGACAGATGCTATGTATAAAAGAGCATTAAAAAATACCGCCAGAATAAAAAACCTGCATGAATTAAAAGCACAAGTTTCAGCTTTTACGGAATCAAAAAGCAAAAGATCGTTCAAACCTCTTATTCTAATATTAGCCGCTGCTCTTCTAGCTTTGATGTTTTCTAAATTCATTCAAAATAATAAAAATGACGTCCCATCAACCAATCTTGATGGTCATCCACTGGATATGTATTTCAACTTAAATGATGCACACTATTACAAATCTCCCTATTTAAGTGAAGAACAGGTACATGAATATTGCCCCGGAAGTGCTTATGAAGGAAGATGGGAATTAGTCGATCAATACATTATTCCTATCCCTTATAAAATTCCTGGTATTTACTATGTCGGAAAATCTGCTGATATAAGATTAAAATGCAAGAAAACAGCTCAAAATGACAAAGGCAGTGAGCTAATTGGGTTTGAAAATATAACCAATGAAATTTGGTTTGATAAAAGCATGACCCCAATAAGCCCAGATTATTTCAATAAGGCAACCAATTCTTTTACAGAAAAATTTGAAAATCTTGATCTTGAAAACGACGCTAACTTTGTCAGGATTGCAAATGTTTATTCATGTTTCTATGACGAAATATCTATCACCAAAGATTCTATATACAGAAGAGGTGAACCATGCGGCCGATTTGCGAATGCTGAAAATGAAAACATCTTACAACAATACAATCTAGATCTCAACCATATCATTGAATACGTCATTGGAAGTATGACATTTGCTAAATGCGAGCCAATAAAAAATGAGTACTGCGATCCTAATGATTTATTAAATGGAGAGAGCGTATTAGAATTTCCTTGCAAATGCTCCATAAAGACTGAAAATCTTGGATTAGGCGGTTCTTATCCTTACACCAAATCAATTAAACTGTATGAACAAAATTACCAGTCAAACCTTCTATGCGGATGTGACTAATAGTCTTTACAGCAAGGTAATCGTCCCACTAAACAATTCTGTATTCCCTTCTTGGTTTAAAATCTCTATATAATACACATAGACGCCTTGTGAAGCCTTTTGGTTATTTCGTAAACCATTCCATCCTGATTGTCGATTATTAGTTTCAATATTTGGATCATCAAAAACCAATTCGCCCCATCTTGTATAGACTTTAAATTCAATTAAT
>JAHDFV010000055.1 GCA_020627985.1 Saprospiraceae bacterium | reverse complement strand
CTATGAAAGGTTATAAGAAAAATAAAAAGGAATAATTTTAGCTGTTTTATTATATGTAATTTTTTATAAAATATTATATATATTGCATTCAAGCAGAACCGAACCACTTATGACTTTAATTAAGCCTTTTCAAGCCATACGGCCTGAGCTAGATTTAATCACTTCACCTGATGTATTTTTTTCTGAAGTAAAACGGAATTATCCTGAGTTTTACAAGGCAGGTTTTTTTCAAAAAATGAGTAGTGAAGGGATTTACATTTATCAAATGAAATCCAAGAAAAAAATTAAAACAGGCTTGGTTTGTAGAATGCCCGTAAAAGAAATTAATAATGGAAAAGTTATTAAGCATGAACACACCTTAGCAGCTAAAGAACAAAAAATGATGCTCTTAACCCTAGAGCGAAATGCTATGGTTAAACCTGTCCTTTTAACCTACCCTGAAGTAGATGAAATTAAAGATTTAATACACAGCTATGCGAAAAAACTAAAACCCGTCTTTGAAATTTCATTTGATGACGAATCTGAAATTCATCAAATATTTGCCGTTACGGATGGTAAATCTATTTTAAAACTGCAACAACTTTTTGAGAAAAAAGTGCCGCATACTTACGTAGCTGATGGTCATCATAGGTTAGCTACTTCTACTTTAATGCAAAAGAGAGCTAAAAAAAGAAATGCTCCACCAGAAACCTATAATTATTTTTTATGTAGTCTTTTTTCAACCAGCGAATTAGAGATTCATGATTACAATCGAATTGTAGAGTTTGATAATTTTTCGCCAATGGTATTAATGGCTTTGTTATCTAGAAAGTTTAATGTCAAATTACTCGATAAGCCGAGGAAACCATCTAAGAAGCATGAAATAATAATGGCTCAAGGAGAGGAATGGTTTTCCTTAACTTGGCGTCCTAAAGTTCTTAAAAAATATAACTCTACGATTGGTTTATTAGATGTAAATCTTTTAAATAATGAAGTATTGTCTAATATTTTTTCTGTTGAAGATATCTCAACAGATAAACGAGTAAAATATGTAGAAGGTCCAGTAGGATTAGAAGGAATTCAAGAACGAATCGGTGGCGTTGAAAACAGAGCCGCATTTATTTTACCTGCTTTGGGTTGGGATGAATTTTTAGAAATTACAAACTCAGGAGCTACATTACCACCAAAATCTACTTGGTTTGAGCCAAGAATGAAAAACGGTGTCATTGTTTATGGTTATTAAATTCATATTTGATCTGTCAATTTGGCATTGAAATATGACTTAAAGTACAAAATTTGCACTTTTTGGCTTTAAATTTCCATAGAAATCTAATGGCATAAATATTGACTTTATATATCCACTTATCTATCTTATGAGAATCTATTAATATGTGTCATTATGACGCATTAAAGATGATCTTTCATTTTACTAGAACATTCAACAATTATATGTTTGAAGATATTGTATTTTCAATGATGCCAGACGATGAAATTGACTTCATGCCTACTTTCACAGTAAGCGAAGAAGATGAACCAATTACTAAAGAAGATTTTCCAGAAACATTACCCTTAGTTGCTTTAAGGAACACTGTACTATTTCCTGGTGTAATTATACCCATTACGGTAGGTAGAGATAAATCGATAAAAGCGATTAATAAAGCTTATAAAGGGAAGAGATTTATTGGTGTACTATCTCAAAAAGATTTGAACATAGAACATCCTGAAGAAGATGATTTATTCCAAATTGGGACTTTAGCTAAAATCGTAAAGATTTTAAAATTACCAGATGGAACCCTTACAGCAATTCTTCAAGGCAAGAAAAGAATTCAACTTACTGAGTTGGTGCGTACAGAACCTATGTTGGAAGGAAAAATTTCTGTGTTACAAGATACGGGATTAGAGGACGATTCTCTAGAATTGAAGGCTTCTCTTCAGTCTATAATGGATCGAGCAGAAAAGATAATTAAATTATCTCCTCATATTCCTTCTGAGGCTAATATGATGTTTAAGAACATTAGCAATGAAGCATTTAAAATCAATTTTATTGCTTCAAATTTGAGAGTTGACGTTTTAGAAAAACAAGCGATTCTTAAAGAGGATAATGTTTATGAAAAAGCACAGACTGTTTTAAAACATATGGAAGCGGAGCTTCAATTACTTAAAATCAAAGATAAAATTGAAAATAAAGTAAGAGGAGATATTGAGAAGCAACAAAAAGAATATTTCTTGAATCAACAATTAAAAACGATTCAAGATGAATTGGGACAAAACCCTCAAGCCAATGAACTAGAGAATTTTGTAAAAAGAGCCAAGGAAAAAAACTGGGGAGAAGCCGTTCAAAAAGTATTCGAAAAAGAAATCAATAAGATCAAACGAGTTAACCCTCAGGCGGCTGAGTATTCTGTTTTGATGAATTGGGTAGAAATGATGTTGGATTTGCCTTGGGGTAAATTTACAGAGGATAATTTTGATTTAAATAATGTCAAATCAGTTTTAGATTCAGATCACTTTGGTTTAGAAAAAGTAAAAGAAAGAATTTTAGAACATTTAGCTGTTTTAAAATTAAAAGGAGATATGAAAGCTCCGATTCTTTGTTTAGTTGGTCCTCCAGGTGTGGGTAAAACATCATTGGGTCGTTCTATTGCAAAAGCATTAAATCGTGAATATATTCGGATGTCATTAGGTGGTTTATCTGATGAATCAGAAATTAGAGGACATCGTAAAACCTATATTGGTGCGATGCCTGGTCGTATAATAAAATCATTAAAGAAGGCTGGTTCTTCTAATCCCGTTTTTATATTAGATGAAATCGATAAAGTGGGTAAAGATTTTAGAGGTGATCCTTCCTCTGCTTTATTAGAGGTTTTAGACCCAGAGCAAAACACGACCTTCTTTGATAATTATTTAGATTTAGAATATGATTTATCAAAGGTATTGTTTATTGCAACATCTAATTCACTAAATACTATTCAACCTGCACTTTTAGATCGAATGGAAATCATTCAAGTGAGCGGTTATTCTATGGAAGAAAAAGTAGAAATTGCTCGTCGTCATTTATTACCAGAATCTTTAAAAGAGCATGGTTTAACTGAAGGACAAGTGGTTTGTTCTGATAATATTTTAATGAAAATTGCACAAGATTATACGAAAGAATCAGGTGTACGTTCTTTAAAAAGACAGATAGATGGTGTCATGAGGCATTATGCTAAGAAGGTTGCAATGGAGCAAGAATATAACAAAGAAGTTCCTGCAGAATATTTGAAAGAAATTCTAGGACCTAAGCGATTCTCTAATGATATTTATACTGAAATTCAGGTGCCAGGTGTAGCCGTTGGTTTAGCTTGGACATCTGTAGGTGGCGATATTTTATTTATTGAAACGAGTCTAAGTAAAGGAAAAGGTGGTTTAACCCTTACGGGGAATTTAGGGGATGTGATGAAAGAATCTGCGACGACTGCTTATAGTTTTATTAAAGCGCATTCTGATTTAGTTGGACTAAAGCCAGAAGATTTCGAAGAAAAGAATATTCATATTCATGTTCCTGAAGGGGCGATACCTAAAGATGGTCCTTCAGCTGGAATTACAATGTTGACAGCTATTGCTTCTGCTTTTACTGAAAAGCCGATTAAGTCTCATTTAGCCATGACGGGTGAAATTACTTTAAGAGGTAAAGTGTTACCTGTTGGTGGAATTAAAGAAAAGATGCTAGCAGCAAAACGAGCAGGCATGAAAGAAATTATTCTTTGCAAAGAGAATGAAAAAAATGTCAATGAAATAGAACCTGCTTATATTCAAGATCTAACATTCCATTATGTAGACAGAATGGAAGATGTTTTGAAAATTGCTTTAGGTATTAATGAATTTTAATATTTAATAAAGAGATAAATCAATTTATTTCTTATTTTGAAAGCCATTGAAAATGTAATTATTTTCAATGGCTTTTTTTGTAAATTTTTTTATGATTCTATTAGAAAAACATATTATTTCTGAATTAAAAGAAAAACTTCGTTTTTGCGATTATTGTAATGATCTTTTTTTACAATTGCCATCAAGATCGAGCATAAAAAAAGCAATTAAAAAAGGGACACTGCGATTAAATGGCAGTAAAGTAGAGTCAGGAAGATGGTTGAAAGAAAATGATGAAATCACTTTAGTTGATTTAGAATTAAATCCACCCAAACCCTATGATTTAAATTTAGAAGTTGTTTTTGAAGATGATTATTTTGCGATCATTAATAAGCCTTCGGGAATAGTTGTGAGTGGAAATCAATTTAAAACCATTGAAAATTGTTTGTCTAATAATATAAAATCTTCCCTTCAAATTGATGCTTTGCAATGGCCAAGACCTGTACATCGATTGGATGCTCCAACAAGTGGTTTACTTGTAATATCTAAAACCAAGAAGGCGCATATGGAATTAGGCTTACAGTTTGAACATAAATTAATTCAGAAAAAATATGTTGCTATTGTTCAAGGAGAAATAGAAGAAAAAGGAAGGATTGAAAATGTAATAAATGATCAAGAAGCGATAACTGAATTTAATAAAATCAAATCAATTCCTTCATTAAGAAATGAATATTTATCCTTAGTAGAACTATTTCCACTGACTGGACGTACTCATCAATTGAGAATTCATATGTCAGGAAAGAATTGTCCAATTGTTGGCGATAAATTATATGGCAAAGAAGGAAATATTTTATTACACAAAGGTTTGTTTTTGTCTGCAATTGCATTAGAATTGTTGCATCCAATAACAAAGGAAAAATTAAATGTAAAAATAGATGTTCCAAATAAATTCAATTCCTATTTAGAAAGAGAAAAACGAATGTGGAATAAATATAAAATGAATACATAATGAAGGAATATATTTTATTTATTTTAATCTTGATGGTATGTTATGCTTGTTCATTTAATTTAAATCAATTTAAAGTAAATTTAGATCGAGCAGAAAAACCTAGTAATGTTGCTCGAATTGCTTTTGGATCTTGTGCTGGACAAAATGATAAACAACCGATTTTAAACGAAGTCGTAAAAACGAATCCGGACTTGTTTATTTATTTAGGAGACAATATTTACGGTGATACAGAAAACATGAAATTACTTGCTAAAAAATATAAAAAATTAGCTCGAAAAAAAGAATTTAAATCCCTCGTGAAATCAACGCATGTATTGGCAACATGGGATGATCATGATTATGGGAAAAATGATGTAGGAAGATATTATCCGCAAAAAGAGAAATCAAAAGAAATATTTTTAGAATTTTTTAATGAACCTAAAAATTCTGAACGAAGAAAACACAAAGGGATATATCATTCGGAAATATTTAAAAGTGGGAAAGATAAAAAAGTACAAATCATATTATTAGATACTCGAACGTTTAGAGATGATTTATTAAAAAATGATAAATTAAATGGCCATAAAAATGACTACAGACCTAATCCAAGTCCAGATTCTACTTTTTTAGGGCTAGAACAATGGTCTTGGTTAAAACAACAATTTTTGAAAGAAGCAGATGTTAGAATAGTAGCTTCAAGTAATCAATTTTCTCATGAATATAATGGTTGGGAATCTTGGACGAATGTACCTCGGGAGCAAGAAAAAATGCTTGAATTAATTCGTGGAACTCAAGCTAAGGGAATAGTATTTATAAGTGGAGATGTTCACTGGGGAGAAATATCTAAAAGAGAAAATGAAGGGAATTATCCTATTTATGATGTGACCTCTAGTGGGATTACTAAAACGTGGTCTTCTGTTGAACCGAATAAAAATAGAATAGGAGATCCTGAACGAAAAATAAATTTTGGGGTAATCGAAATAAATTGGATAGAAAAGAACCCTTTTCTTCAATTGACGGTTAGAAATGTAAAAGGAGAATCTACGATTTCTCATAAAGTATATTTAAGCGAACTTGAATTTTAAAATATACTGTATTATCATTTATCAAATTATTTTAAAAAACTTAATAAACAACTAAAATGATTTATCCTCAAAGACCACAAGGAGCAAATCCTGAAATTATTCAACCTTCTTCAGATTTTAAGAAAGAATCAAAACGCGTTCTTTTTTTAATTATTTTATTTATTCTAGTATACTTATTGATGGTTGTTTTTGGGTTTGGAATGCTAGTGTCATTCTGTTATTTAGCGTTCGTTTTAATTAGTGCGGATATAAATTTTTTAACTATAATGATTGGTGCTTCTTTAGGATTGGTTGGTTTAATGGTGTTTTATTTTTTAATTAAATTTTTGTTTTCTTCTCATAAAGTAGATCGTACTCATTTATATGAAGTTAAAAGAAAAGATGAGCCTCAATTGTTTGAATTTATTGATAAAGTCAATGAAGAAACCAATTCGCCAAAACCAAAGAAAATATATTTATCCAATGAGGTAAATGCTTTTGTTTTTTATGACTCTAGTTTTTGGAGTATGTTCGTGCCCAGTAAAAAGAATTTAAATATTGGATTGGGATTAATTAATTCTGTAAACATCAGTGAATTTAAAGCAATTTTGGCACATGAGTTTGGGCATTTTTCTCAGGACAGTATGCGGCTTGGAAGTTATGTATATAATGTGAATAAAATAATTCACGACATGCTTTTTGATAATCATTCTTTTGATCAATCTGTAAATGCGATTGCCCAAAGTAATTTCTATTTTGGGTTGTCTGCTATAATTGCCATAAAAATTATACATTTTATTCAATGGATTTTAAAAAGTTTATATGCTGTAATTAATAAAGGATATATGGGTTTGTCTCGACAAATGGAATATCATGCTGATGCGATTTCTGCATATGTTTCTGGTTCAAATCATATTGTGACTTCATTGCAAAGAATTGAATTAAGCGGTTTGAGTTTTAATCAATTGTTGAATATATATAATAGTTGGCTGCCCAAAAATTTAAAATCGGATAATTTATACAAGGATCACATTACGGTCTTGAAACATTTTGCAAAAGAGCATGAATATGGTTTTGTAAATGGTTTAATTGAAGCAGATGAACATAAATTTAAAAACCTAAATCAATCTAAAATTAAAATAGATGATCAATGGGCATCACATCCTACTTTTGAGGAAAGAGCTGAAAGTGTTAGAGGTTTAAATATTGAAACAGAATCTTTGGCAGATTCTCCTTGGGATTTATTTATTGATGCAAATGCAACTCAAAAAGATTTTACCAATAAACTTTATAATCATATTCAGTTTACGGCAGAGCCAACAACGTTAAACGCAGAAGAATTTGAAAATAAATATTACTCAGAATTTGATGAAAATTCTTTTCCTAAGGAATATCACAAATTTTATGATACTCAATTTCCTGTAGACATTAATATGGATGAGTTGCCTGAAATGCAAGAAGAATTAATGTTTAATGATTTGTTCAATAAAGAAAAAATTTCGAATTTGACTAAAATTACTTTTCTAAATACAGATAAAGAAATTATACAACAAATCGAAAATGGTATTGTTGATGTAGCAACTTTTGATTATGATGGGAGAAAATATAATAAGAAAGAAGCCGCCAAAGTTTTAGTCGTTGTTAATAATGAAATATTTTCAAAAGAAAAAGAAATAAAAGAACAGAATAAAAAAGTAATACAATTTTTCAAAGAAAAAGCGAAGTCACATAATAAATACGAAGAATATAAAAATATCTATCGATCTACCGTTATTCAAATTGCAGAAGTAGAAAAAGATATGGAAAAATACTGGGAAATTAGAAATGAAGTAGAACCAATTTTTGTTCAAGAAATTCCTTTTTTAGAAGCGGAGAAAATGAATAGAAAAGTTAAAAATGTTGAGACTTCCATAAAAGAAAAAATAAGAACAATATTGAATGAAGACAATAAAACATATGAAGTAAGTGAAGAGGAAAGAGAATTGCTGAATAAATATTTATCAGAAGAATTAGATTATTATAAAAACGAATCTTTTCAAGAGCCAAACATTGAATTGTTAATTAATACTATGGAAACATTTATGTTAAAAATAAATGTACATAACTTTAATGTTAAAAAGGAGTTTTTAGAATATCAATTAAAATTAATAGCTTAATTTTCAATTAAATTTTACGATATGGATCAACCTTTCAATTTCCCATTAACCGAAAAAGACATTTCTGTATTAAATAATAGGAATATCAAATCCCCCATATATATATCGAATTTACAAGAATTGGGAATTGATCAAACGAAATTTGTTGATACATTTTCTGATTTGTTTTCTGAATTGCCTTGGGACCCTTATGATTCAAGAAGATTAAGAGTGGAATTTTTAAAAAAATGTTTTCCTTCAGATGAGATTGAAATCCAAAAATTATTTAAATCATATTATTTAGGAAAATCAGATTTAAATGTATTTTTAAATTGGAGAAATAAATTATCGGAAACAGAAAAAAAAGAATTTGATGAGATACAGCCTTGGCGAAGAAGATCAGTCTGTCAATTTTTAATTTGGAAAGAAGGAGAAACTTTTAAAGTTAAACGGCAAAAGGTAAAACAATTTGCACAAGAAGTCCAAGGAGATGATTATCGTTCTCTACCTCGAAAATTTTCAGAATCGCCGTCTGAACACGTAGAGCATCTTTTGTTTTATCATTGGATGATTGCTGTATATAGAATTGTAAAAAATGTTAGACCCGAGATGGAAAAAATAAATATGGTCGGACATTTTATGAGTGTAAAAGCAAGACCACAAAAACCAGGAAATAATTCACCTGAAGGTGCACATGAAGATGGTGCAGATTATATTGTTTCCGCTCTGGTCATTAATAGAAAAAATGTAAAAGGTGGTGAAACACAAATTATTGAAAAAGTAGACAATAAAGGAAAAGAAATTATTTTTAAATATACATTACAACCAGGAGAATTTGTTTTTCAGGGAGACAGTAAAGATGAAATTATTCATGGTACAGATCTATGGCATCATGTAACACCTTTTGCATTAGATGATGAATCAGCAGGAGAAGGATGGAGAGATATTATTGGCTTCGATATTGATATTGTTTAGCAAAAATTAATGTGCAATTCTAGCCGATTCAAAAATAATTAATGATAATAATATTGTTTTTTCATCTTCAGATAATTCCCCCTGAATATTGGTCACTGCATTCATTCTTGAATCGTCTGCTGCGGGATTTGTAATTTCTGCATAATTACCACTTTCGAAAAATACTTGATGATGTTTATTAGTGTTGCTTCTAAATAAATCAATTTCGAAAATAAAAAGATCAACATCAAAAGAACTGACCGTACCATCATTCCTTTTATAAGCAGCAGAAATTGTATTACTGATAGAATCTCTAACATGGCTTTTTTGATAACTATAGTGATAGCGATAATCTCCATCAATAGATATTTTTACACCTGCTGAATAATTATGGTCCATATGAATTTCATGCTCCGTTGTTTTAGCAACCAGTTGTCCTTTAGTAAAAATAGCACCTGAATCTGCCCAAGCATATGCAATGACTTTATTGCCTTGATTATCGGTTATTAAAGCCCTCATTTTTTCGCCATCCAAACCAGTAGATTTAAAATATCTTCCTTTATTTAAAGTGAGATTTTCTATTCCACTAAATGGCTTTAATTTATTTTCGTACTTTTTTAATCGATTTTGAGAATCTGCTTTTAATTCTTCTTCGTTTGGTCTTTTTCTAAAAAAAGCGATATAAATCATAAAGCCCGCAAATCCGAAAAATAATACAAAGAAGAGAATAATAAAAAGAAAAACAAGTGTCAAAAAATATCCATAACAAATTTATTTTACACTAAACTTAGCAAGATCTAAATTAGTGCCATATTGATAATCTGAATGCAAAACAACATCTTTTCCAGCATTCAAATTTACTTCATTTTCTAATTTCATTACTGTTGGAGGCATTAAAGAATCTGTCCCTGTGAAATTAATTCCTTCTGCTAATTCAATCAACGAATGCATTAAAATAGAATTGGCTTTCCCACTTAAATATGGCGTTAATGTAGTCTCCTTTTTAATATGTAAAGCTTCTTCTTTATACAAATCGATCGTATTCACTAAGCCTTGAGTCGATAACAATTCTGGCCAATGTCTTGTAAATAAAATAGGATAATGTTTGTGTGGATCATCAAATTCTCCATGCGTCAATTGAGCAAGATTAATGATTTTTTCAGGAATTAATTTTCCTCCAGGTTTTAAGAACTGACGCAAGTGTTTGAAAATTTGAACTTGATATTCATTGGCACAATAAATACTCATTAATTCACCTACAATATAATCTACTTTTTCAGGTAACACTAATTTCATTGCATCTCCGACAATAAATTCAACTTTGTGCGCCCATCCATTTTTAGCTAATTTGTCTTTAATGAATTCGGTCAAATTAGGATTGTATTCTATGAGATATGCTTTTTTTACATAAGGCAAAAAATGTTGCGTCAATGCAAGGGTTCCCACACCTGCTTCACAAACTACTGCATCTTTAAACATGTTATATTTTTCGAATGCTTTGATATATGCACCTACTCTTACCTTATCTGTTTCCATGACTTTATAATAAATTTCAGGGAAACCATAATGATCCGGATTAAAGGTTTGAGCATCTAAAAGTGCATACTTTAAGTTTTCAAAATTGTCAATAACTTTATATAATAAATCCATTTGTTATAATTTAGATAGGCAATATCTCGTTTTTAGATGGGAATTACAATAAATATATAAACTATGAAAAACTACGCTATAATTCTATGTCTTTTTCTATATGCTAGTTGTAAACCCAAGGGAACTTGTGAGCATTTTAATATAGATTCTTATGAAATGATTACAGGAATAGATATACCTCCTGTTGTTGATGTGACTTGTCATCAAGAAAGGAAATTTAGAACATCGGTATTCAAATTAAATGAAAAAGAGTTAAAAAAGAATGAGAAGTATAAAGGCATGATGGGCTATTTAAAATATTTTGATTTTTCAGATAAAGAACAACCCATTATTCAACATGATATTGCTGTTGGAAGGGACTTATATAATATGACTCAAAAAGTAAATGTGTATTCTAAGACAGGAGAAACAGAGAATTATAATTGGAGTTTTGTCGTTATACCCAAAACATTTGAATTAATGGTAGAAGTTGAACATAAGTAAGCATTAGCTTTAAATGGAATTAAGAACGAGGTAAAGTAAAGTTAAAGGATGTGCCAGTTCCATTTGATTCAATCCATATCCGACCACCATGATTTTCAACGATCTTTTTACAAGTAGCTAAACCAATCCCAGAACCTTCATAATCGGCATTAGAATGAAGCCGCCTAAATATTTCGAAGACTTTAGCGTGGTCTTCATTAGAAATACCAATACCATTATCTTTTACTCGAAAAGTATATTCAAGATCTGAGGCAGAACTATTAATCTCGATTTTCTTATGTTCACTTTTATTGTATTTTATTCCATTATTGATTAAATTTTGGAACAAACGAATGAATTGTATTTTATGAACAGCGATTTTAGGTAAATCTTTAATTATAACAGTTGCATCGTTTTCCTCAATGAAAGCATTTAAATTACTTGTTGCAAGAAAAGCAATATCAGTAAGATCCTGTATAGTTTTTACATCTTTAGATGTATTAACTCTAGAGTAATCTAATAAATCAGTTAATAGAGAATCCATTCTTTTAGAGGCATCATCTATAAAGTGTAAAAATTCAAGACCTTTATGTCCTAGAGCATCACTGTATTTTTTCTTTAAAATTCCATTGAAGGAACGAATGGTTCTGATGGGTTCTCTCATATCATGAGAAGCTACATAAGCAAATTGTTCTAACTCTTGATTGGATTGTTCTAAGGCTAAATTTTGCTTCGCAATAATATCATTTTTATTCGCTAATTCTCGTAGGGTTACTTTTAATTTTGAATAGGAATAAGCAAGGATAATTGTAAACAATAACATTAATACTACAATGTAAATCGCTGCTCTTATTTTAAAATGTTGTACATCTTGATCTTTCTTTAAATTCTTAATTTCTCGATCTTTTTTCGTGACTTCATAATGAACACGGGCTGCTTCCATTTTCATCATCGAATTTTCATTGATGATTTCTTTATTGATCTCAATATGTTGTTTAAGCGATTTATTGGCTTTTTGATAATACCCTTGTCTGGAAAATAATTCGGATTGATGTAAATAGATATCTGATAAGCGGGCTTTCGCTTTAATTTCCTGAGATATTTTTAAAGCTTGATCTAAGTATTTTTGTGCTTGAGGTAAATCATCATTCCTCAAATAAAGAAATCCTAAATATGAAGAAGCGCCACTTGCTCCCCAAGGGTCATTTATTTTTTCTTTAATTTCTAAGGCTAATTCGCAATACCGAATACTATTATCAAGATGGTTTAAAGAGAAAAAATTTGATGCTAAATTTTGATAAGCATACCCTTTTCCCGTTTCATAATTTAATTGAAAAGCAATCTGTAATGAACGATTATTAAACAGAAGTGAAGAATCTATTTCCTCCAATTCATGATAAACCGTACCTAATGCTGCTAAACAAGAAAATAGAGTAAACGAATCTTGAAGTACAGTTTGATATTCTAATGCAGTTTGATAATGGTCTAAAGCATTTCTATAATTTTCTTGAACTTGGAGAATATTCCCAATTTCATAATGCCCTCTAGCAATTCCCAATTTATTTTCTAATGATTCGCTAATCAATAAACTTTCTAATTGATAGGAATATGCTCGATCCAAATCACCAAGAAATTTGGCTGATTGGGAAAGTTTATTTAAAATTTTTGACTTTTTGTTTTTTTCTACATTCGGATGTAAAAGAAGATAATCGCTAAAGTTTTGTATAGCAAGAGGATATTCATTTAAAGAATAATAATTATAACCAATGTCATAATATACTTCATTAGATTCTTTTAAGAATCCACTGTTTTTAGTGTATTCTTGATAATTTAGATATTGAAGAATAGATGAATCATATTCATTGATATCATAAAGGGAATCAGCCTGTATTTTTAAATGAGTAATTTTTTGAGAAAGAATAGTTTGGGTTGATGATTCTTTTGCTCTAGAGATAGGACTGTCTGTTCCGTTTACTAAGAAAGGTAAAAAGAAAAATACTAAGAGTAGAAAATGATTTAATAGTTTATCCATCAATTACATAGAAGGATTGATGTTGTATACCTTCTTTATTCATTAAAATATTAGACATTATCAGAGCTAAAGTTAATGTACACCCTTTATTGAAAGAATGATAGCTTTAAATATGATAATGTCTAATAATATTGCAATTAATGTTCCAAAGCTTATGAATCAGATAATTGATTTCTATGTCAATTAGGATTGAATGTGATTTTGTAAAGTAATAATTACATCCTGCTTTCTTTATCATCTTTTTTGCCACCTGGCTCGAATGGAGGAGGGCAGTTTTTAAACTCACTTTTATTTTCATCTCCCCAGCCTTTTCCTTTTATGGATTTGAGTTCTGTTTTGCCTAATTTTTTTAAGAATTTCTTTTGAATATTCATCTTTCTCATGGTTTGAATTTTTAAAATAATAATATGTTACTCACATGATCAATGAAATGAATCTTACAATCCAACCTTGATATCTATTTTGTGTGACATAGAATATTTTAACTTAGAATAGAGGTGAAATTTTTATAATCCAATTAAACACAAGCATTATCTACAAAAAGAAAATACAATTTAGAATTTGGCATTAATATTGAAACATTTTTAGTGTAATTCTGTATAAGATTTTTTTAGAAAAATCTTTTTGTATTATTAATAAAAAACTTTGGAATTAGAAATACTTTTATGTATATTTATCACTCACTCCAAATTTCTTTTTTACTCATCCAAAAACCATTTGTTTGTTTCTAATGAAACATCAAAAACAGAATTGAATTTTAAGGCAATAACAAAACAAATTTAGATGTTGGTATTATTTGTACTAGCCATGATATTTCTTTTAGGAGGAGGAATGATCATAGCTTCAAAATTAGCGGGTAGTAAGCGATAATTTTTAGAGAGAAAACACTTACTTTATTTGAATAAAAAGACTTTGTATAAAAATGATTAAATTTGATTTATTCATTATTATTTCATTGTATAGAAAGAAATCTTTTTGTTACCATCTGTTTTTATAAGTAGAAACCTTTCGAAAGAAAGCATAATTTACGAAAGGCTAAAAGAACGTGCTTATCTTATATCCTTTTCTTTACTCGAATTCAATGCTATTGAATTCGAAGTAATTCCTGAAGTAGATTTTATTTTTTTTTACAGTAAAAAGGCTGTCCATTATTTTTTTAAAAATAATAGGAATTTTAAAGATGTCCCATTCGCTTGTATGGGGAAAGGGACAAATAGCGCTTTAATGGATTTTGGTTATACAGCATCCTTCATTGGTGCGGGTAATCCTGAAGAAGTCGCAAAACAATTTTTAAAAATAGCAAAAGGAAAAAAAGTATTATTTCCTAAAGCGAAACAGTCAAGAAATTCGATTGAAAATATCCTAGAAGATCAAATAGAATCTCATTCGATTGTAATTTATGAAAATAGAAAGAAAACTCAATTCGATTTTCCGAATGCGAATATTCTTGTGTTTACTAGTCCATTAAATGCGGAAGCATATTTTGATTTATATGCACATCAAGAAGAAAAAATAATTGTTATCGGTAAGGCTACTGCTTCTAAATTGAATGAATTAGGAATAGATTGCCAAATGGCTAAAAATCCAACAGAAGAAGAATTACTAAATTCAATTTTACAAAACTTATAATTTAATAAATTTTTCTTGTAGATTTTTCTCTGAGAATTCTATAAAATATATCCCTTTCATTAAATTTTTCGTTTCAAAAAATGTTTCTTCTCCTTGATAAATAATCCGACCTGAAAGGTCTATAATTGAAAAAGATAAATGGGTATCACTGTCAAAATATAACACATCTTGAACAGGGTTGGGGAAGACTTTGGTCTTGATTACTGGAACAGTCGTAGTAGAAACAGTCCGATTTGATTTAATCCAAAAAGAATCATAATTTCCTTGACTAGAATATTCGATTCCATCAATAAATATATTCGATTTATAATTGCCACCCAATATAATTTCTCCTTCAGAATTAATTAGAATTTGACTACCAATAACAAAATCATCTCCTGGAATAGAAATCATGTTTTCAAGATTTCCGCCTAAATCAAATACTGCTACGAAGGCATCAAAAGATGCTAAAACAGATAAAGGATATCCCCCCCAATTCGTATTGCCTTCAAAATAACCAGTAACGGCAATACTATTATTTTTTAAAAAAATATCTAATGGATAATCATTTTGAATTCCTCCTAATGAGTTTCCATAAATGATATTTCCATTAGAGTTTAATCGAATCAAATAAGCGGTTTGTTGGAATCCAACGGATTGAATTTCCCAACCATTATTATCTGACATCACACCAAAATAATTTCCTGTAAGGTATATGTCACCGCTTGGGTCTAAAGCTAAATTTCCGAATTCTTTTTCAAAAACGCCTCCAAAAGATTTTATCCAAAGACAATTTCCATCAGCATCTATTTTAGAAACGAAAACATCATGCGAGGCCGTTGCTGTATAAATTGAATCCGCAGCACAAGCTATACTTCCTTTATATCGCCCACCAATAATGATGTCATTATTTACATCAACTTTAATGGCAGTGGCACGGCTTATTCCCGTTTCACCTGCATTCATTACCCAAAGTAAATTCCCTGAAGAATTAAATTTTGCAACAAATAAATCACCTTCATTGCTCTTACCTTCAAGAACAATATTTTGAATTTTTAAACTATCTAAAAAATAACCAGTAATTAAAATATTGTCTTGGGAGTCATTCGTTATGTTTCCACTAATATTTAATAATTTGCCTTCAACAGTAGTGCCCCATTGTACTTCACCATTTGTATTGATTTGATATAAAAATAATCCTTGATTACTAAAGCTTGAAGAAAGGGTTAAACCATCAAAAGTGGTTTTATTAATGAATCCACCATATATATTAATTCGATCATTTTGATCAATACTGAGTCCAGTTACAAATTCATTATTAATATCTCCAAAAGAATATAACTCTTGCAAAATTCCTCCTTGAGAATAAATACCACAATAAATATCTTCTTCCCCTTGAGCTATAATCGATTCAGTTTGGATTTGTAACTCATCTTGATAATTGCCAACAACAACGAAATCATCATTACTTAGAAATTGCATCGCATCTAAAGAAACATTATTCGAATTACCGATCATTTCAACACTTTCCCAACCTTGGCAAAAAAGCGAAGAGAGGATAAAGAAATAAAGGATTGGAATAAATAATGCTTTTTTCATGAAATCAGAATACGTTTTGATTC
>JAHDFV010000434.1 GCA_020627985.1 Saprospiraceae bacterium | reverse complement strand
AAGGTAAAGAAGTATTTAATAAAAAATACAATTTACTAGGAATTCTTTTCAAAGGCAAAAATAATGAATTAAAGTAATAGCTTTTTTACTTTAACTTATAATGAAAATACTATATCTATGAAAATAATTCAGCGAAATTTCGCTGAATTATTAATTATCGTTATTTTTACCAAACATTTTTCACTAAAATTCTCGAAGATGGCTAAGTATATGAGTATGGAAACCCTCAAGTTTTTATTACATGAGGTACACAATATTTCAGAATTATTTGATCATGAATATTTTCAAGATTATGATAAAGAAGCAGTTGATATACTTTTAGATTCAGCAAAAGATTTATCGGATAAAGCATTTTATCCTTCATTCAGAGAAATGGATATGGATCCTGCTCGATATGAAGATGGTAGTATTGTGGTTCATCCTTCATTAGAAGGAATGATCAAAGGATATGCTGATTTAGGATTGATTAGTGGTGTATTTAGTTATGAAAATGGGGGTATGCAATTACCAGCAAGTCTACTTAGTAGTTGTAACTACATATTCGAATCTGCGAATAATTCAGGAGTAGGGTATATGGGCTTAGCTACAGGTACCGCTAATTTAATTTTGACTTTTGGATCTCAAGAATTAAAAGATCGATTTGTTCCTAAAATGACTACAGGAGAATGGATGGGTTCTATGTGTTTAACTGAGCCGCAGGCGGGTAGCTCCTTGTCTGATATTGTTACATCAGCAACTCCCCAAGAAAACGGATCATATAAGATCAAAGGACAAAAAATCTTTATTTCTGGAGGTGATCATCAATTTGGAAAGAACTTTATTCATTTAGTATTAGCTAGAATTGACGGTGCTCCTGCAGGAACGAAAGGAATTTCTCTTTTTGTTGTTCCTAAATTAATGCCACAAGAAGATGGTTCATTAAGTCCAAATGATGTAATCACAGCAGGTGATTTTCAAAAAATGGGACAAAGAGGCTATTGTACTTCTCATTTGGTCTTTGGAGAAAATGATCAATGCGAAGGTTATTTAGTTGGTGAGGCGAATAAAGGATTGAAATATATGTTTCAAATGATGAATGAAGCAAGAATTGAAGTCGGTATAACAGCAACTTCAATAGCTTCTGCTGCGTATTATGCATCATTGCAATATGCTAAAGAAAGACCTCAAGGACGAAGAATTCAGAGTACTGGTAAAAAAGATGTTAATCAAGAACAAACTTTAATTATTAATCATCCTGATGTTCGTAGAATGTTGTTGTTACAAAAATCTGTTGTTGAAGCTTCTTTAAGTTTAATTTTAGAATGCTCTAAAGCTGCAGATTTACATCGGGTAACTGAAGGAGAAGAAGCAGAAAAAAATCACATGCTCCTAGAGTTTTTAACACCCATCGTTAAAACATATCCTTCAGAAATGGGTATTACTTCGGTTAGTAATGGCTTACAAATTTTAGGTGGTTATGGGTTTACTTCTGATTTTCCATTACAACAATACTACAGAGATATTAGAATTTGTGCTTTGTATGAAGGAACGACTGGAATTCAATCCATGGATTTACTCGGACGTAAAGTTACTTTGAAAAACGGTCAAGCTTTACAAGTTTTGATGGGAGAAATGCAAGAAACATTAAAAGAAGCATCAACCTTTGATGATTTAAAACCTTATATCAAACAGTTTTCAGATAAATTAGCATTGACAGAAAAGGTTTTAGGTCACTTAATGCCACATGCTATGAAGGGAGAATATGAACGCTATTTAATGGATGCTTCCTTATTTATGGAATTAACGAGTACCATCATTATTGGATGGCAATGGATTAAAATGGCCACTAAAGCGAAAGAGGCATTAGTGTCGGGTCAAACTACTTTTGATGAAGAATTTTACGAAAGTAAAATTCACACAATGAAATTCTATTTTAAATATGAAATACCTAAAGTAACAGGTTTAGCAGAGTCGATTATGAATGATGAGGTACTTACTATTTTAGAAGAAGCTAAGGTTACTTTTTAAATTGAAAATCAATAATAAAATGAAAAGAGGTAGGGAGAATTCTTTACCTCTTTTTTTATTGAATTCTAATTTTAAAACATAAATATATTCCGTAATATTGCGCTGTGAAAAACCGATTAACTTTACTTTTATTTTCTATTTTAATCTTAGGGTGTTTTGAAATTAAAACACCTAAAAAAGAAAAGAATATCGTAGAAATCGAAGAACCAATTTTACCCCCACCTCCTATTTGTTTAGAAGATTCTCTACAATTAATAATTGACCAACAAAATAAAATTATTGATTCATTATCTATAATTGCTATTTCATTAGAACATGAACATTTGGACACCTTAGGGCCGAATAGAATTGCTTTGGATTCGGTCACAGAAATCATGTATAATAATGAATGGAGACCTTTTGTTGATGTCAATACCGTTTATCATTCTATTTTTGATAATAAACCTGAACATGTTTCTGATGGTTTTGATTTTCCTGTAGGAAAACCAGATGGAGAAGGATATTATGTTGCGAGGAGATTTATGCAGAATAACCATTTGGGTGATGATTTTAATGCAAAAACAGGAGGAAATACAGATTTAGGCGATCAAGTC
>JAHDFV010000433.1 GCA_020627985.1 Saprospiraceae bacterium | reverse complement strand
TTATATAAACAACAAATTTATTCTCATGAAATTAACTAATTATTTCCTTTACTTTCTATTGTGTTCACTAGCTACTATCGCTACAATATCATGTAATGACGATTCAGATGATGATGGTACTATGGAAACTGAGACATGTAGTGATGGTATCCAAAATCAAGATGAAACTGGTGTGGATTGTGGTGGAGTATGTGATCCTTGTCAAACAACTGGTACATATGCTTATATGAGTGCCAAAATTGATGGAGCTCAATACAGTAATCTATTACCAGTTATTTATCCTATTGACGGCATTTCCACATTAATACACGAAACTCCAAACATAGATTACCTTTGGTTGCAAGGGAATCATTCTGATTATCAAATAAATATCCGTATTTCAGATGATAACTGGGGTAATACTGGTACTTTTTCAATTACTAATGGTTCATTTCCTGATCAAGCAGGTGTCTACGGAAGTTTAGTTCAAGGGTCGGGTAATCCCAATACTGATTATATTAGGATTACTTCAGGCTCTTTGACCATTACTAAATTCGATTTAATCAATAAGGAATTCGAAGGAAATTTCGAAATGGTTTACTTTAGAGAGGATGATAACGGAACACCAATCGGAACATTTAATATAACTGATGGAAGCTTGGATTACCCTTTGGATAATGAAGAATTTCAATAAGAGAGATTCGATCTTATAAAAATTGAACGCGAAATCATTCCAGACCGCTTAAAAGCTCTCAAGGAAACTTGAGGGCTTTTTTTTATAATATCATCTAACAAAAATCACCCTTTGCCAATTATCATTTCTATAGATATATTTTGGGAGCCTTACCATATTTTGAAGATATTTAAAAAGTACTTAAGAAATCAAATCCTACAGGTAAGCTACTTTTGAAGAATGAATCATTTTTCGGGAAAATTTAAGATATATTTGCTTGACAAATCAGTCCTTAAAATGGGTTTTGATATGCTTCATTTTCTAGAAATTGTGGATCAGTTAGCGTATGTAGAAAATTAATAAGATCCTGTTTATCTTGTGTTGTAAGCATTAAGCCTGTACTCATTGTATTTAAGAGTGCATTATCAACCGTAGAAGATTGATGAATCCCTGAATTGTAATGTTCTATAACTTCCTCTAAAGAAGAAAATCTTCCATCATGCATATAAGGAGGAGTTACGGCTATATTCCTTAGACTTGGAACTTTAAATTTTGCATTATCTGAAGCATTCAGGGTTACTTCTGCTCTACCTAAATCTATAAATTCTGCATCCGTATCTAATCCATTATTCATGTATTGATCATTTTCAAAATTTATTCCTCCATGGCAATGAGCACAATCTGCTCCTGACTCATCTGGAAAAAATTGATTGAATTCTGTTTGAAACAATATTCTTCCTCTTTCTTCACTCGGTGTTAATTCAACTAGTCCTCTTTTAAAATTATCATATTTGGATTGATTAGAAACTATACTCAACATAAATTGTTCTAATGCCAAAGCTATTTTTTCCGCTGTAATTTCACTTGATCCGAATGCCCGAATAAATTGATCTTTATAAATTTGAATCTCATCTAATTTCGAGATCACATTTTCCAATGTTTCATCCATTTCCAATTCATCTTGAATAGGTAACAATGCCTGATCTCTTAATAAATGTGCTCTTCCATCCCAAAAGAATTCATTAGAATGCCAAGCTAAATTAAAAATCGACATTGCTTGTCTCTTTCCCTCAAGACCTTGTACTCCTGTAGAAAATCTAATCGTATCAGAAAAAGCGTTGGCTTGATTATGACAAGAAGCACAGGATTGAGATCCATCTCTTGACAATTCTTTTTCATAAAAAAGCATTCTGCCTAATTGAACACCTTGATTAGTTAAAGAATTATCTTGAGGAATATTGGGGGTAGGAAATCCCATATATTCTAATAAATATGGGCTTTCATCAAGCACTATATTTTCATCGTTATCTGGTTTACACGAATTAAAAAATAAACTTCCAAGCACGATCAAAAATATTAAAGTAATCTTTTTCATTTTAATTTGAGAATAAAGGATTATTAATAAAAGAATGGTCGGTTAACGATTCTAGAAAAGAGATTAAATCTTTTTTCTCTTTTTCATTTAACGTAAAAGGTTGTATATCTTGGTTTTTATTGGGATGGTTTTGGCCTCCTGTCATATAATGTTCTATGACTTCATTCAAATTTGAAAAGGAGCCATCATGCATATAAGGAGCCGTTAATGCAATATTTCTTAAACTCGGTGTTTTAAATAATGCTCTATCCGTTTCTAAACCCGTTAGTCGAAACCTTCCTTCATCTTCATATTTTTCATACAAACCATTATTTTTAAATTCATAATTGGTTAAATTAAAACCATTATGGCAATTGGAACACTTTGTATTTTCGCTAAAAAATATATCCATTCCACTAAGTGCAGATTCTGACATTTCATCTGCAATGATATTTGGGTTTAGATGTTTATCATAAGAACTTTGTCCACTAATAAAACTTCTTTCAAAACAAGAAAGTGCATACACAATGGAATAAGGATCAAGAGATCTATTATAAGCTTTTTGTGCCATTTCTAAATAGGTAGAATCGGCTGATAAAC
>JAHDFV010000432.1 GCA_020627985.1 Saprospiraceae bacterium | reverse complement strand
AGAGCATTTGACTTTTAATCAAAGGGTCCTGGGTTCGAACCCCAGCGCGGCCACCAAAATAAAAGCCTTACAATGAAAATTGTAGGGCTTTTTTCTTTTTATTTTACTTTATATTTACTTTTTTGAAAACTCTTCTTTTTTCAATTATCTTACAACAATTCTACTAAGATTATTCATACACCAAATCAAAAAAATGGAACAAAAATTATCCTTATCCTACAAACGTGACGAAATAAAAGGTGATTATGATGTAATTATAATTGGCTCAGGATTGGGCGGAATGGTCACAGGTTCTATTCTTGCAAAAGAAGGAAAAAAAGTTTTAGTCTTAGAGAGACATTATACAGGTGGCGGATACACGCATGTATTTAAAAGAAGAGGATATGAATGGGATGTAGGTGTTCATTATATTGGTGAAATGCATAAGGACACCATGCTTAAAAAAATCTTTGATTATTGTACAGATGATGATCCCATTGAATGGGCTGACATGGGAGAAGTGTACGATAAACTGTTTTTTGGTGATGAAGAATTCAACTATGTCAAGGGCACTCAGAATTTCGTTGAGCAAATGAAAAAGTATTTCCCTGCACAGGAAGATCAGGATGCTATTGATGAATATATTTCTTTGGTTTATAGTACACAAAAAAAACAAACCATGTACTTTGCTGAGAAAGTAATACCTGGTGCAATGCGCTGGATATTTGGTAGTGCTTTACGTAAAAGTGCACTTAAATTAAATAAATCGACTAAAGAAGTTTTAGAAGGAATTACTACGAATAAAAAATTGATTGCCGTACTAACGGGACAATTCGGAGACTACGGTTTACCTCCAAGTAAAAGTAGTTTTTTAATGCATTGTATGCTCACTAAACATTATTTTAATGGCGGTTTTTATCCCGTTGGTGGCTCATCTGTTATTTATGATAAAATTGCACCAAGTATTATTAATCGAGGAGGAAATATTTATACCAA
Source organism: Saprospiraceae bacterium (assembly GCA_020627985.1). Lineage (GTDB taxonomy): Bacteria > Bacteroidota > Bacteroidia > Chitinophagales > Saprospiraceae > JAHDCE01. The sequence continues at coordinate 1,637 of JAHDFV010000432.1, read as the reverse complement.
TGCAGAAGTAGATGAAATTATTATTAAAAATAATAAAGCAATTGGTGTAAAAATGGAAGATGGTAAAGAAATTTTTGCCAAATGGATTGTATCTAGTGCAGGTGCTGTTAATACTTATTCGAAATTAATACCCCAATCTGTTTTGAAAGCCAAAAAAATGGATAAACTCTTAGATAATGTTACTCCATCAATTGGGCATTTGTGTTTATATATGGGTTTTAATCATTCTACTGAAGAGTTAAAACTACAAAAATCAAATTATTGGATTTATCCTGATCGATTTGATCATGATAAAAACATTGAAGAATTCTTAGAAGATCAAGAAAGTGAATTACCCGTTGTTTATGTGTCCTTTCCTTCAGCTAAAGATCCAGATTGGGACAGAAGATATCCAGGCAAAGCGACCATTGATATTATAACTTTAGCAGATTATGATTGGTATAAAAAATGGGAAGATGCCAGATGGATGAAACGAGGTGATGAATACAATGCCTTAAAAGAAAAAATGGCGCAACGAATGATGGAAAAATTATTCCATTATGAACCTCAATTAAGAGGAAAAGTAGACTATTATGAATTGTCTACTCCCCTATCCACTAAGCATTTTGTTAATTATCAAACGGGTGAATTATATGGATTAGAAGCGAGTCCTGAACGATTTAATCAAAAATTTTTACGCCCAAGAACTCCAATTAAAAACTTATTTCTAACTGGACAAGATACGGTAAGTGTAGGAGTAGGTGGCGCTGTGGCGAGTGGTTTATTAACGGCATCTAATATGATGAAAAGGAATCTTACTGGGCGAATGAATAAAAAATAATAATGGAAGTTTATATTTCTGATTTAGATAAAACTTTATTAAATGATAATGCTCAATTATCTGATTATTCATTGCATGAATTAAATCGAATGATTGATGCAGGTTTGCAATTTACCATAGCAACGGCAAGGGGACATATTTCAGCTACTCAAATATTGAAGGGATTAAAAATAAAATTACCTATTGTTGTTTCAAATGGTAGTTTTATAACAGATTATGACACTGGAGAAATATTAATGTTCCAATCTATTCAAGATGAAATAAAAAAGGAAGTTTTACATACTTTGAACGAAAATAAATTAACTCCTTTTGTCTCGTCTTGTGATGGGCAAAATTGTTTTCTTTCTCACTCTATTTTGAATAATGATGGATGTGAATGGTATTTAAAAGAATTAATTCGTACAAAAGATCCAAGAAGGAAAGAGCTTTCAAATATCTTTCATTCACTAGAACACCCAATTGTAAGTTTTACTGCAATTGATACAAAAGAAAATTCCGAAAGAACGTACCAAGCTTTACAAGAAAAATTTAAAGATCAAATTGAGGTTCATTATTATGAAAATCCATATCATAAAGGTTGGTATTGGATGTCTATACATGATATAAATGCTACAAAGAAAACTGGAATAGAAAAATTAAATCAAATGCTAAATATCACAGAAAATCAAATTTCTGTTTTCGGAGATAATGTAAATGATTTACCCATGTTTGATTTAGCTAAAAATAAAATTGCTGTAGCCAATGCTATTCCTTCTTTAAAAGAAAAAGCAACCCATATCTGTAAATCGAATCAAGATTTTGGAGTTGTTGATTATAT
>JAHDFV010000431.1 GCA_020627985.1 Saprospiraceae bacterium | reverse complement strand
GCAGTCTAATATTTATTTCCTAAAATTAAAAAAAAGTTTTTGTGAATAAAAAACATAAAAATAAATTTATGTAAAAACCTGATAATCAACAAAAAACAACACAAAATCACATGATTTGTGAATCAACCAAGTTTTTTCACTAACCATTTCACAGGTAAGATATCTTTAAACATAGGGTAAACCTTATCCACTTCTTCAATTTCTTGAATCAATCGTTCCACCTCCTTTTTTCGCTCAGGCTTATTGGGTAAAAAAACGATACGGGACATTTTTTTAAAAACCTTCGATGCATCTAACCAAAGTGCCTCCTCTGGCCTTTTATAATGTGCTGTTTGATAAATATTTGTCACCTCCCTTTCGAAAAAATCATATTCGCCCTCCTCAAAATAAATCATAGCCATGATAAAACGAGAATAATAAAAATCATTTTGGGGTCTATTCTGTATATCCGTAGGCAGCAAATCCCAAGCCAAAGATGCTTTCCCCTCAAAAATCAAACAAATGGCAATAATGTAACCGAATCTATACCTAACCCTTTCGTTCTTAGCTATCTTACTCCTATATTTTTCGTAGATTTCTATCGGTTCGGAGAATCGTTCAAGCTTTGTTAGAATACTAATATAATTGAATATAATTTCCAGCCGCATCCACTTGGGATTTTTGGTCATTAATTCAATACAACGTTCAAAATAACGAGCAGAGGATTCGTAATCATTTTGGAAATAAAAACATTGCCCCAACCAATTATTATAATCTCTCTCATAAATTGCCAAGCCTGGTCTTATTGCAGAAACCAAATCATGATAAGTCAATAATTCTTGATAAAGCACAATTCTTTTTTTATGGTCTTTTTCATAAAAAGATTGCGCCAATAATTGATGGTATTTCAAAAATTCATCCTGTAATAATCTATCGGGAATTTCGACTAAATCCTTGTAAGTTTTTTTCCTAGCTTCCTGCCCCGTAAACATGGTTGTATAATATATATAACCGATTTTCTGTTCCACATCCCGCAGTCCTTCCAGATATTCGGATTGCACGCTAGCCACTGCTGTTTCTAATAATTCATTGACCTTATCATAATAAATTATTTTTTCCTCTTGGTTATGAGTTACATAATTATAATATAGGGAAATTAATTCTTGCTCTAATTTAAAATATTTTTTCTCCCTTGCTCTTTTATAATATTTATTCCATTCTTTCTCAAACAAAGCATAGGATTTCCTTTCCAACAAAAAACCCAACAACAATACCGAAGGGCTATAACTCTCTGTAAAACTATTTTCAGATTTTTCGCTAAAACAAATTACCGAAATAAAATGCTCTATTTCTTCATTAAAAACTCGTAGAATATGTCTTAATCTAAAATCTAACTTTTTGGAATATTCTGTTTCAAACACTAAAGAAAATAAATATTTTTTTTCTACTTTATTCCCCTTCTTATTCTTACTTAATACATCTAACAAAAGTAAGGATTGCTTGCTCCCTTTTGCCTTCAATTGCAAACGGAATAATTTAATTTCCTCTTTATTTAGACAATGTATTAACTCTTGTGCTTTCACCTTTATTAGATTTCGAGATATTTAGATTTTAAGATATCGAGATAATATAGTAAAATACTTTTCCAAAACTCTATATCTTAAAATCTAAAACCATTAGTCCTATACCATTCCCTTCACCAAAGCCAAGGCATTATCCAGACCATTTGCATCTTTACCACCTGCGGTTGCAAAGAAAGGTTGGCCACCGCCGCCACCTTTGATTTCCTTAGCTAATTCACGAATCATTTTACCAGCGTGAACACCTCTTGCATCTACCAAATCCTTAGAAACAATAACCATCAACTGTGGCTTCTCTTTAATAACCGCTGCAAAAACAATCAAAGCATTTCCTATCTCTTTTTCGAGGTCATAACCCAATGTTTTAATAGCATTGCTATCCCCTAAAGGCAATCTTGCAGTCAAAACATTAATACCGTTAACTTCTTCGAATTTAGAACGCAATTCTCCTTGCAAAGCAGAAGCTTGGGCAGCCAATAATTTCTCAATTTCCTTTTGCAAGGCTTTATTTTCATCTTGCAATTTATTGACAGTCCCCACCAAATCCTTAGGATTTTTAAATAAACCTCGAACTTCATTCAAGGTATTTAATTCTTTATTTAAATATTCTTCTGCCTTATCTGCGGTCAATGCTTCAATCCTTCTAATTCCTGACGCAACCGAACCCTCTGATTTAATTTTAAAATATCCGATTTTACCTGTAAATGGAACATGTGTCCCTCCGCATAATTCTCTAGAATAATCCGGATTAAATGTAATCATTCGAACAGTTTCTCCATATTTTTCACCAAAAAGCATCATAGCTCCAGCCTCTTGCGCCTCAGCCAAAGGAATATTCCTACTTTCTTGTAATGGAATATTTTCACGAATTCTTTCGTTCACTATTTTTTCCACTTCAAGAATTTCTTCATCCGTCATTCCCTCATGATGAGAAAAATCAAAACGCAAATATTTTTCATCTAAATAAGAACCTCTTTGTTGAACATGATTCCCTAAAACTTGTCTTAATGCAGCATGTAATAAATGTGTAGCAGAGTGATTATTCTCTGTCAAACTAC